>JBAHZW010000048.1:0-5772 GCA_037132835.1 Colwellia sp.
TGTGTGTTCTTCCGATTACTCATCAACCATGTTAACGTGTAGCTAATTTAAGTGGTTGCAAGTAAAAGCCATATAACAAGCAAATCAACGGGACACGTAACGCTTGCTCGGTTCCGCTTCGCTCCACATTTTAGCAAGCAATACTTAGCCCGTTATTTGGGCGTTATATGGCACCACTAGCTCAAGTGAAACTTTATTTGTAAAAGAGGTGTTCATCAGTTTGTTTGGTATTTTTTTCTTATGTTTTCGCCAGAGCGTTTAGGTAATTATCGCTAATAGGCTTTACGCTTTTTAAAAAACTTTACGGTAAATCCATTATCTTGTTTTAGCTTTGGTGTTTGGCTCAAATTCAACTTTGCTGGGTAGTGGTGCAGGGTACTTCTGTGTTCTTTCGATTGCCCCTTAACCATGGTAATGTTTAGTTAATTAGGTGGTTGCAAGTAAAAACCACATAACAAGCAAATCAACGGGACACGTAACGCTTGCTCGGTTCCGCTTCGCTCCACATTTTAGCAAGCATTACTTAGCCCGTTATTTGGGCGTTAAATTGCTCTGAGGATTCAAATTGCACTGGTTAGCAACTCTAAATGGAAATAGCATTATTCTGGATAACTTAGACAGAATGAACTCTCCACATTTCAGCATTTTTCAGGACTCTGATGATCACCAAGCTGAACAATTTTATCTACGCTCTAATCATTTTAAAGGAATTGATGATGCCCAACAAATATACTCATCTATATGTGGTTTAATCGAGCTAGTAAATGGAGCATCTGCTATTCATTGGGGGTTTAATGATTATATTCGCAGAGGTAGTATAAAGTTGGATGATCTATATTTTTCCACTGAAGAATACCCATCTGATTCTGACTGGACTTCTGCTAGAGTCTCAGGCGAAATATTACCATCCAACCCTTTTATTGGTGAGCCAAATACTTCTAAATTACTAAACCCATTTAGCTCTGCTACTACAGGGTACATTGAACTATGTATAGAGAATGAAGATGTTTTTAATATTTTAAGGCAAATTTCAATAGGCTTGGATTGGAGAAATTTATATTGTATTTGGGATACAGTTTGCCACTACAGTGGCGGCGTGAAAAAGATAATAAAAAATTTAAAATTAGATGAAAAACAAATAAAGGCATTTACTGGTACAGTAAATAATTTTGGTGTTTTAGGCCTAGAGGCTAGGCACGGTGTTATGGGGTGGAAAATACCCAAAAATACGGTAAACCATGAACAAGCTGTAACTATAGTCAACGATGTAGTAGTTAAGTATTTAAAAAATAAAGTTTGTCTTGGTTGTAAATCTAAAGAGTGGGAAACCGCAATTTAACAAGTCGTTTAAAAGGACAAAAAACAGTTGGCTTTTGCTCCTTCGTCGCTAATTTTAGCCAACTATTTTGTTGCCTCTTAACGAGGCGTTAGCCACTGATAGAAAATTATGAAATATAATCCATATGTTGAAGCACATGATTCTGAGGAGAAACAGAGACGGTGAGACAGAGAATGACAATGGTAATTAAACTTGTTGCAACATACATCATTTTAGTTGGTTGCTGCTGGGTTATGATCAAAACATCTCCTCATGATTGGAAAAGCAAAAGCATTTATTTTTCGGAATACCCTAGATATGTCGAAGCGCTAAAGCGTTCAGATTTACACAATGCTCTTTTGGATATCAATCTTCCTGAAAACACAGAGCTGACACTTAGAAAAACAGATGGAGAGCTGGAGCTGTGGTTTTCGACACTGAGAGAAGATCGTGCTCCGGTGATAGAAAGAATAAAAGAAAGTTGTTCCAGCCAGAACCTTGCTCTTAGATACACAAATGATGATTATCTATTTGTCTGGAAAATACCAGGATCAGCAGAAGCGGTATCAAAACAAGTAGAGTCCATTGCTGCTGAAGTATTCAGCATTAATGCGTCTGAAAAAATTAATATCGACTACTACCATTTGGGGAAGATCAGGAAATGAAGAAAGAGAATATATATTTGCTGACAGCCTTTCTATTTTCTCTAGCTGTATGTTGGGCAACTTACTGTGGCTCATGGATGAATCTTGGAGTATTCGGTATCTACACTGGTTTACCAATCATTTTGTCCAGCATGATAGTAGACGGCGTAGATGATGTTTTTATTACACCGATGATCATACTAGTTATGTCTTTGTTTGTATTTCTTCCAATATTACTGCGATCTCGGTTTAAGAGTCAGTCGCTGTTTTTGGGCGTACAGGTAGTCGTCTTTATCCTATTCACGGTAATAAACTTCCCGTTCACTATGATGATTTGCCAGTGATATATTCACCTACTTATTTAATGTTTAAAGAAAAGGCTAACCAGCTCATTGACCCTACTTGGACAACGCCCGTTTTGAAGGCAACGTCTATCTCCCAAGCGGGTCATGAGTAACGTTAGGCACATTAAAAAATGGAGCACGCAAGATTGGAACCAATAAGATATCTTCCTAAATCAGACTTAGCAGTACCTTCATACCTTGAAAGTGCTAAATCACTGCTGACTCAACTATCCAAAGGGGAGCTCTCTCCAAGCATCAATGACATTGTCTCTATTTCCAATATATTACGCTATATAGAAGATGGATTAGGCGAGTATCTCGGTAATCCAGATCCAAGAGAGTTAAAAAAAACAATCATAGAATTTTGCCAATCGAATGGCTCCATCGGTGTACTTGATCAGTTCAGCCAATTGGATGGATGGCTTGATGCCGATTTTTGGCAATTTTACGGCTGTTTTGGATTAGAAAAAAAACTTGAAGAGGCAGAATTTGCTTCTTTCCTGTCGCAGGAAGAACCGAGCATTCGGCCAATCCTCTTTCAAACAAAACTGAGAAAAAGGTTCAAAAGTTCTATTCGTGACTACTTTCTTTCAAACGCTGAAAATGTACGTTATCTCCTCGAACGAAAAGAAATTGGAATCTCTCCTTCTCCCCCCATCCCTAAGGATATTACACCAGAGGATGAACTCTCTCTTGTCACAGCATACATCTACAGCGAGAGTCCCGGACATAGAGCCCTTGAAATTCTTGCTAGATCTAAATCCGTCCCTCCAAAGCTTCAGTTAGCAGCCATAAAACGAGCAAAGGAAATTGGAGAGCAAGTTTTTAAATCTTCTGCATCAGCTCTGAATGTCGGAGTAGAAATAACATATAAGGAGCAAAAAGATATTGTTGAACACGATATTGAAGACGGCATTCTGAAGTGTAGCTATGACATCAACTGGATTAGAGAGAACTCTGACAAAGCAACGCTGTTATTATACAATTTTATACATCTCTTTAATTATACTGATGATCATGGTCGTATTACATTATGTTTTCAGATGTCAGAGATTGGTGTGTTTCAACGGACGATGTTAAATCAAAGGACAGACTGGTATCCTAATGAGAGTCTTGCTTTTATGCAAAAGAATCAAGCGGCGTGTCTACAATTGCACTCCTACTCCAGAGTTCTCGGTGATGTTGAAATAACAAGTGAAGAACTCATCAACTGGTTCTTTAATGAGTATATTAAAGTAGAGTTTGAAATAGAAGGCTTCCAATCTAACGTACCTGAGGGAGATCGACCATTTATTGAGAAATGCAGGTTGTTGGCTCCTGAGATCGAAAGGGTCTTGAAATTGTTTCAACTTTTGGTTGATGACGGTCATATTGACCATGACCTTATTGCAATAAATACAAATCCATTTGCTGTCGCAACCACTGGAAGTTTCTTTAATTCCAAGTACTGCTACTTAGAGTCTGAAGATGGAAAAATCGCAACACATTACTTCTACTCTGATCAGTGCATGCTTAATTATGATTCACACAATAATAATTCGTATCCGAATTTTGCCACTCGGTTAGCCAAACAGCCCCTTTGCACAGACGACTTTGAGGAGTACCAAAAACGTGATCTTGATTGGTTAGAACAGAAAGGATTCTTGAATTTTGACAGTGAAGGAAGCATTAAGATAACCAGTATGCCAAAAATTCTATTCCTTGGTGAAATTTTCCGAAACGGCTGTCTGGTATATAACTCCTATGAAGGAGAATGGAGACAAGCGCTTGACCAGATGATTGAAGAAGGAACAATGTGTGTAGAGTCATCTCTTTTCTCAGAACCTGAGGGCAAGTACATAGACTACCATCTTAATAAACGTCAGTTTATCAACTCACTTGATCTGCGAAATAAATACGTTCACGGAAGTCATGCCGGTTCGGACGAAGGAGAGCATGAGCTCAATTATATTCAAATGTTAAAGATTATGGTGTGTATTGTACTAAAGATTAACGATGAACTCTGCCACAAGTACTGATTGGTATACTAATAAAAAAGAAGGCCTAACCAGATCCTAGACCCTACTTGGACAACGCCCGTTTTGAAGGCGAAGTTTGTTTCCCAAGCGGGTCATGAGTAACGTTAGCTTGAATAAAGGGGTCAGTCCCGTAATCTAGTAATAAGCTCTAAATTACGTTATTACGGGACCGACCCCTTTCATTAAATTACTCCCTGATTCGGGGAAAGGGGCAAACGGAGGAACTGGTGGGACGAAAAATAATAGTGTGGAAATTCAGATTGCACCGGGTGGGAAACGAGGTATGAATACTCCTCAAATGACTCGAACGGGACAACACGAAATGGGCCATGTAATGGGTGCCGACCATACCACAACACCGGGGGAATTAATGAGAGATGCTGGAAAAAAGATGAACCCAATGAGCGATGTTAAAGTCACAGCCACTGATATAACGAGAATTATAAATGAAGGCTGCAATGATACAAAATTTGATTCAGAACTTACAGTAGAGGACGTAACTCCCTAAGAAGAAACGACGACTGGAGATTAGAAATGAAAAGAGATCTTTCTGTACTTCTAATGATTTTGAGTGGTTACAGCTTTCTCTTAGGAGGTTGCCATCAAGATAATAGGGAGCAACTCAATGTTAGTCATTTGAAAGACCATCTAAGTATCCCAGATGAACTCTATGGAGGATTTCCGAGTTTTGACGTTGATGCGACCTATGTGACAGTCATGGGTAAAAAATTAAATTTCTACACAAGTAACTCTAATGATGTTTTGGAGAAGAGAAGCTATGCAGAGCTACCAAATGATCGTCCATTTATGATTTATATAGATAAAAGGGAAAATTGGGAAGTTCTTGATTTATTAACTGACTCCGCATTAAACAAATGCAGTGACTACTTCTACGTAGCCCACAAAGGCAACGAAGAACGACATGACAAATACCTTCAGGTTAATTTCAAAGAGAGTAACGGGGGTTCATCAGTTTTACGACTTCAGTTATTATCGAATGGCAGACTCAAGTACAAATATCTTGATCATTCATTTTCCGCAAACAGTTACAAAGATGAGGTATTGCGCGCACATTTATCTGGTTTTAGAACGAATAGATCATCTGCAATTTTTTTATCAGCCTCCGACACTGTCTCAGCTGGTAATTTTTTAGAAACTTATGGGGGAATTGAGTATTATACTGGTGCCGATGTTTACTTAGAATTGAAAGAGGCACGATAGAAAAAGATTCGAACCAGAGGTTGGAGCTGACACGGTACGACGCTCATTTTTTAAGCCAGACGCTTTTCCCCGTGTCAGCTCACCCATAACGTTGGTGCGCCACGCCGGCGCATTTATCTGGCGGGGTGAAAGTCCCCGTCGTCGTGAGTTAAGCTCCTCACGGCGTACCGAGTGTTGAGCTTTCGGCGGAGCTTACGAAAGCAAGTGAACAAAGAAGGTTAAGCGTA
>JBAHZW010000072.1:0-5737 GCA_037132835.1 Colwellia sp.
GTGTTTTTCTAAACCATTAACCGGTAATATGGATAAAGATATTATCAATAACCGTACCAAGCGCATATTTGATGACCCAACAGGTATTCGATGCGGCAAGCACACGGATACGTTTTTATTACAAACTTACCAACGTGATACGGGTGAAATTATGCATGACGTGTCAGCCCCCATTTATGTGCAAGGTAGGCACTGGGGCGGTTTTAGAATAGGTTTTCAAGCTAAATAAGTCATCAAGCATTCAATAACCTAAGACCCTCGACTAAAGTCTAACCCTTTTTTAGGTAATCTAGACTTAGGTCTAATTTCTTTTGCTTACCTTTCACTCTAACTTATTATTCAGAGTGAAAAACAAGCAACAGGGCTCATTAAAAATAAAATCCTAATAGCCCTTTAGTACCTGATAAAACTAAGATACATTAGTAAAAAGGTACAGTCGTAATTGAAACACAAACGGGGAATATCATGTTTAATTGTTCATTGTTTAAAGTTAAAAATCTAGTACTTGCAACCAGTTTGCTCACAGTAGCAAGTGCCGCCAATGCCGGCTACACCATAAAATTAGATGATGGCGATAGCCTAACCTTTGGTGGTTACGTTAAAGTGGATGCCCGCTATGTCAGTGGTAATGTAGCAGCAACTGATTATTGGTACGGTGGCGGAACTGTCTTGACTGAAGATAAATCAAACATTGCCATAGCCGCCAATGAAACACGTTTAAATACCAAGTATACTCATGGTGACATCACCGGCTTTATTGAAATTGATTTATACGGCTCAGGAACCTCAGGCGGCGGCAACGAAATAATTTCTAACTCTTCAAACCTACGTGTACGTCAGGCTTTTATTCAATACAAAAATATCCTTGTTGGTCAAACATGGACCACTTTCCAAAATACCAGTGCTTTAGCTGAAGCTGCCGATTTTGGTGGCCCCTTAGTTGCTTCTGCATTTATTCGTCAAGGTCAAATTCGTTATACTAATGGCGGGTTGCAACTTTCGCTTGAAAACCCAGAAACATATGGTGCCGTATATGGTGAAGATAAGATCAGTACCAGCGTGCAAGGAGACGACTCAGTACCAGATTTTATTGGTAAATATACCTTTAAAGGTGATTGGGGTAACGTTTCAGTTTCAGGCCTTGCCCGTCAATTACAAACGCTTGACGGCTCTGAATCGGCACTAGGTTTTGGTGTTGCTGGTCGTATTAATACCTTTGGTAAAGATGATGTACGCTTCCAAATTCATGGCGGTAATGTTGGCCGGTACGTCGGTGTTACAGCCTCTACCGATGTAGCAAGGGATACTGCGGGAAATATTGAGGTTGAAGACACCACCTCGATTATGGTGGCTTATCGTCATTTTTGGACCGATGACATGCGTAGTTCAGTTTTTTATGGCAATACAGAGACTGACTTAACGGACAGAGATCGTTCTCATTGGGGCGTTAACCTTTTCAAAAACGTCACTAAGCAGCTTTCTTTTGGTCTTGAAGTCGGTAATTTTGAAATGGCTGAATCTGATGCTGACTCGAATTACGTTCAATTTTCAACTAAATTTGTCTTGTAATCTAAATGCTCATGCAGATAAATTTTATACTGATTTAGTGTAATATTTTGCATTGATTAACCTCGTTGAGGTTATTTTATAGGGAAGCTTAGGCTTCCCTTTTTTTTGCATCTACCCTGTGCAACTTAAGGGTACTCATTGCAGGAGCTACTCCCAACAAAACAACGGTAAATTTCGCACATAAAAAAGCCAGTAACGAATAATAGTTACTGGCAAAAACCATCAAAATTTTTAATAGTCTAGCAGAGTAAACTTAATACCTTTTGGTATAGTTCAAACTCGATAAACCTTAAAGTGGTCACTTAGTGGTTATGTGTCCTGAAGCATAACCACTAAGCTCCGTGCTTTACTGTTGCCTAGTTAGTGAGAGAGCATTTCACTGCCTAAGCAACTAAATAAATGATAATCATTCTCATTACGATAGTCAACACTTTTAATCAATAAATTGAAAAAAATGACTTTTATTTTTTTAATTTAGCAAAAGCGTCAGCAAAAGCGTTACCCATAGCGGCGTTATCCACTTTTTTATTTTTTGACTTGTTTTGCTGAATAGCGGGTTTCTCTCGCTGCTTTTGATTAGGTGGTGAATTTTGAGTTTTATGCTTCACCCCTCTTTCATTATTTTTAGCTTGATAAGGCTTTTGACTGGGTGCGACAGCCTCTTCATCCAAACGCATAGTTAAACTAATGCGCTTGCGAGGAATATCAACATCTAAGACCCTTACCTTAACGATATCTCCTGCTTTAACAATTTCTCTGGGATCACTGACAAACTTATTGGTGATTGATGAAATATGTACCAAACCGTCTTGATGCACACCAATGTCAACAAAGGCACCAAAGTTAGCAACATTAGACACCACACCTTCAAGTATCATACCCAAGGTTAAGTCCGCCATTGTCATTACGCCATCGGTAAAGCTCGCGGCTTTAAAATCAGGTCGTGGATCTCTGCTTGGTTTAGCTAACTCTTTGATGATACCTTTAATGCTGACTTCACCAAAATCACTATTCGTTAACAGACTAATATCAAGTGACTGTAGTTGTTCGTCATTATTAAGTACTTTATTAACATCAAGCTGTAATTGACTAATAATCGCCTCAACTACGGGGTAGCTTTCGGGATGAAGGCCTGATTGGTCGAGTGGATTATCTCCGCCACTGATGCGTAAAAAACCTGCGGCTTGCTCAAAGGCTTTGGGACCTAAACGAGCCACTTTTTTCAATTGCTTTCTATTGGTAAATCTTCCCTCACAATCTCTAAAAGCGACGATATTATTCGCCATGGTTTTGTTTAATCCTGAAACACGGGTTAACAATGCCGCAGAAGCGCTGTTTAGATCAACACCCACGTTATTTACACAATCTTCAACAACATCATCAAGTGTTTTACTGAGCTGGCTTTGACTAACATCATGCTGATACTGTCCAACACCAATGGCTTTCGGATCAATTTTGACTAACTCGGCTAAGGGATCTTGTAAACGTCGGGCAATAGAGACCGCTCCACGAAGCGATACATCCAAATCAGGAAACTCATTGGCAGCAAATTCAGAGGCTGAATAAACAGAAGCACCCGCTTCACTGACAATCATCTTAGTGAGTTTTATTTTACTGTCATCCGCTTTAAACGCTTGCATCATCTCAGCAACTAATTTGTCACTTTCACGAGAGCCAGTTCCATTGCCAATAGCCACTAATTCAACCTTATACTGGCGACAAATGTTCTCCAATGTTCGTTTGGATTTATCCCAATGCTTTTGTGGTGCATGTGGAAAAATAGTGGTGGTGTGCAAAAGCTTACCTGTGCCATCAACAATGGCAATTTTACAACCCGTTCTTAAACCTGGATCTAAGCCTAATGTCACTTGTGGCCCCGCAGGTGCTGCCATTAATAAGTCAGCAAGGTTATTAGAGAATACCTCTATTGCTTGTGTTTCAGCTTGTTCACGTAAACGGGTAATAAGCTCATTACTTAAACTGATATTTAATTTGGCTTTCCAAGTTAATTGCACAACTTTCGTTAAAAATTCCGCCGCAGGTTTATTGCCTGTCGCTTTACTCGGTGTCGATAAGCAACGCAATGTTAAGTGCTCAATAATAAGTTGCTCTGCGCTACTAAATACACCCAAGACTTGTCCTGGGTCTACATCAATACTGAGCTGTAAAAAGCCTTCATTTCTACCACGCAACATAGCAAGCATTCGATGAGAAGGAACTGCTTTTAACTTTTCATTGTGTTCAAAGTAATCACGAAATTTTATCGCCGCCTTCTCTTGGCCTTTCACCAACTTACTGGTTAAGTGGGCTTGATTGAGTATATGACGACGTAATTTTGCCAGTAAATTGGCATCCTCACTAAAGCGTTCAGCTAAAATATAGCTGGCGCCTTCAAGGACAGATTTTTCATCTGCAAAGCCAGCCGCCTCATTAATAAACGCTTGAGCTTCAAAGGTTGGGATAAGTTGCCAATTATTGAAGAGCTTACTCGCTAAAGGCTCTATACCCGCTTCTGTGGCAATTTTCCCTTTAGTACGACGCTTAGGTTTGTAAGGCAAATATAAATCTTCTAAGCGCGTTTTGTTATCGGCCTGTTTGATTAACTTTTCTAGCTCGGTAGTTAGTTTATCTTGCTGTTTAATGCTGATCAAAATAACTTGTCGACGCTCTGCCAATTCGCGTAAATAGCTTAAACGTTGCGCCAAGTGTCTAAGATGGTTGTCATCTAAGCCTTGGGTAGCCTCTTTACGGTAGCGGGCAATAAATGGCACAGTAGCACCATCGTCAAGTAAAGTAATAGCGGCATTAATTTGTACCGCGTTAACATTGAGTTCTTGAGCAATTTGCTCGGCAATAGTTAACATGTAAAGGCAGTTCCAGCAGATATAATATGTTGACTAGCATAATATCAGAAAACTATTACAACGAAAATTAGAGTCTGGTATTTAATAAGGGATATATGCTGCATATTGAATTTTCGTTACCAAAGCAAGGCTATTTTTTGCTAATATATACGCCCTAAAAAAAAGTTAGAGATATACGGAAAATGTTATAAGATAAGGTAAATCATAGATATAAGGTGTTATATTATGCTCAAATATTGCTTGGTTACCGCCCCTCTTCACTTCCTAGGATTTGTCACTACAATCCTTCTGTATTCCTATATCTTATTAGCGATTCTTTTTAAAGGAAGAGAGGGGAAATTAAAAGAAAAACCTTCTCTAATCGAAATCGATAAAATGCCAGTAATGAGACCGATTCCCATACCAACCTCATCTCATAAACATTGGTTAGACCAACTATTAGCCTTTGTCTTCTTAATTAGGAGGTGGCGTATTGAAGAGGCATTTTCTTTTACATATAAAAATGAAGCGTTTCTTATTCCTGCAGGTTTTGAGTTTGATGGCACTTCTATACCTCGTCCTTTATGGGCATTGTTGAGTCCAACGGGATTGTTATTGATCCCTGCTCTTATTCATGAATATGGCTACCGCTATAATTGTATTTACACCAAAAACAGTGCCAATAATCCAGTATTAACCCATCACAACAAAAATCAAGAATTCTGGGATAAACTATTTTGTAATATTGGCAATCAAGTGAATGGCGTTCCTTTGCTTAATGCATTAGTAAAGTTTGACTTAGCCCTTGGGGGCAGATGTACATGGGCAAATTGGCGTAAAAAAAATCTTCAAGCACCTGACTTTAAATGGACTATGCAAGAAGGCCATACGAGTAATCCCACAAGTTCGTCTCAAGTCGCGCTCTCTCAAGAGAACAGTAAAACGCCCTTTAAAAGTGGTTCAACTAAAACAACACAAATTGGGTACGAAAACCTAAACAAACAAAAAGTACACGGTACAAGAAAAGTAAAAGGAAATGATCATAATCAATTTTCGTACAAAATAGAGTGCCTTCACTGTGGAGAAATTTACGGTGCCAATGGCACTGATATTCATCGAAGAAAATGTCCCGAGTGCCAAAAAGGAAAAGCAGGGTTGGAGTATTAATTTACTCGTTGTATAGTGATACCAATTTCACTAAGTTTCTTCCCACTCAGCGAGATTTAAAAGGCTTAGAGGCAAGGCATTGATTGAAGAGAATGGTAGCGTCATTGTCGAAATCAATAACGTAGCATATAAGCCTTTTAAACTCGCCCTTTGGGAGT
>JBAHZW010000085.1:0-19848 GCA_037132835.1 Colwellia sp.
GCTGGGCTTTCCGCCCTCTAAAATACCCCACTAAATCACTTTCCTTTTTTAGATTAATCATCATACCGGTGCGGCACCTGCCAAGCTGGGGATCACTGTTGGTTCTGTTACCCTAAACACACCTCAAATGATCAGTCCCGATTTTTCTAAGCTGCCTGTGCGGCAGTGAACTCTTGTGTGAACATATGTTTAGTTTAAATATTTTTCTAAGCTGCCTGTGCGGCAGTGAACTGATGAAAGGGGCCATGGATGAGCTAACTATATTTCTAAGCTGCCTGTGCGGCAGTGAACAATAGATTATAAACAAAAAAACAAGTCACAGCAAAGCATTAAGGTGATTATATGCTTTTTACCTTATTTTCTAGCTTGCCTGTAACTTATTGAAATTAAATTGTATTTTTAAAGAGCCATTTTTTAGGGTAAATTAGTGCATTGACCTAAAATAACCCGCCTCATTCGGCGGGTTTGTATTTTAAACTTTAAAACCAAGGGATTGTGGCCGTTTTACTCAAACCAAACTGATCAAACTCCCCTGCTAAAGCTTTTTCAAGTAAATGACCAAACTCAATAAAACGTCTGTGATTATGACCATTTGAACCACTATCTAACTCTAAAAAAGCATGATCTAAACCTTGGCTAAACATTTTAGCCTTGTATGCTTTAATTTCTTCAGGTTTAATTGAGCCACGTTTAATTAAACGCCTTAGTTTAGATTCGGTCATGTTAGCTTGTTTGCGTGAAATTACTCTGTGTTTACACTTTTCAGGCACTTTGACAATATCACTCACCTTGCAATAACCGCTTAAACCACTTAACCAATTTGAACCTTGAAAGTCATTCAATATAGATTGTTCGCCATGAACTCGAATTAGCTTACCTAACTTAACGTGGTACTCAGGGAAACTAACGCCAATACGGTTACTTTTTAGATCAAACAAAGCTTTATGGAACTTGGTATACACTTTATTCAGTAATGCATTTTCACGCATTTCTGCATCAGGTATTATCTTTATGTCAATATAGTGATCCATTAGCATTCCTCCCTTGTGTTGATATTCGTGACATACGCCAAGCCTTTTTTACCTAAATAAAAGCTTGAGACACCAGCATCGTCTATCATGCCTTTTATTTCTTTAGCTTTATCACGACTGATATGAAGTATAATGTCCAATGTACCACTGGCTTTGGTCATTAAATGCTTGGTTTTTCCCTCTCCTTTAATAAACTCCTCACGAATATAAGGATTGCCCCAAATTTTCTTTTTATCACCTGTAGTAAACCTACTCATAAAATCTTTTTTAGTTACGCCATTATTTGATATTCCACTGATACCGCCAGCTTTAGTTTTTGCAGTACTCATGTCATATTTTTTTGATAATAAATCAAGCTGTAAATAAAGTGCCGAACAATATAAAGCAAGAGGAAATGCTAAACCTTTATTATTAAGCCCTTTATATTTTTCAAACTTATCTTTCAAAATATCAAAAGCGTTATTAACTAAACCAATATTTTCAACAGGCTTAGCTTTATTCAACTCCTCTAATCTGGCAATAATAGTCAAAGGATCCTCTGAAATCCTTGCTCCTACCGTATTTTTAGTTACAACAAACTGACAAAGCTCTTCTAAATTTAACGCGAGCACCCCCCATAACTCACCCGAATAGTCAGACAAGAACATAGGATCATCCACTTTAATTAAACCTGTATATGAGTTTTGATCGGTACTGCCAGTAATATTACGAATAAAAGTCATTTCATTACTTATATATTCAGGCCTATCGCTCAAAGACACTAATGGTTCAAGCTCTACAAAAAAATAATTATCATCAGCACGTGATTGATATAATTTTCGCTGATCACCAATTAAACGATTTAATACGCCCATTACCGTATCAATCGTAATTTCACGTTTAATGAAGTTTTCAGGCTTTTGTAAACTCGTCATAGAGCCAATAAATTTTCGTCCTGCTTTAGGTAAAGGTTCATTGTTGTTGCCATCTAAAAATGAGTTTCGCCATGAAGATTCGTATTCAATAGTTATTTTCATTTTTAGCCCCTATTTTGCGTAAAAATAATTGGCATACTCTGAGTCAGGTGTTTCTGAAATACTGCTTTCATCACGTTTAATACGCATCATTTTATTACTGTCGTTATAATCAACGGTAATACTGTCAACATACATATAAGATTTAGCCTGACGGATTGAAAGTTCAGAAATCATAACCAAGGTATATTCAACTAATGCTTGTATAGCATCATCATTTAATAAAAGACCGTTTTCACCTTCTTCAAATATTGTTCCACTGCGCACATAGTTTTCATGAAATGTTGCGATAGGTTTTAATTCAGGGTTGAGTGATTGAATGAATGCTTGTACTTGTTGAGCTACTCCCTCACCTTGCCCCTGCTTTATTTCCATTGCTTCACGATCAAACTTTTTATCCAGTGATATAAATTGTAATTGCTCAATACTTATTGAGCCGTATGAAATATATTCAGTATCTCCAAAAGTTGTTTTAGAGAAGAATGAAGAACTGTCTCTTTCGCCCGCTTGACCAAATTGTTCAAAATTACCATTGCCTAATTGATCAATAAAATCTTCAATCAATAACGGACTCGTACGCTTATTTTGACTGGCAGGTACAACATATCCTCGAACAAGCCCTGTAATAGAAGCTAATACTTTTTCTAAATTAGTTTTTTTTGCATAATGTAAATCATATGTTTGCGATTTAAATAAATGATGTCGAATACAGTTTTGACTGATATACAGTGGGTTTTCTTTGAAATCAATATCTGTCGCCTCTTTTTTATATTTATAACCTGTTTCTGCTTTTACTTTCCCCGTAAGATTTGTGTAGCCTCGTAATTTAGGTAAAGTATGGTTATCAACAGTCTTCCCTCCATTACCTGTTAATGTTGTTGGTCCATTCCAATTAACCACACCGTGTCCCAGTGCGGTAATTTTAAAATCTACGCTTTTAATACCTGTTACTTTTTCCATTTTTATTTATCCTTCTTGGTTTTGTAATTGTTTAATTGAAATTGAACCTATGGCTTGTTTTTCACAAATGCCGTAATAAATAGCAGCACTATGCCTTGCACTCTCGCCTCCTACCGCTAATAAATCATTAGGCGTGTAACTGAGATAAACGGGAAATTCGGGATCTTTAGCATCATTCAGTAAAATAAAGTCTTTAAACGCTTTTGTACCGCCCATAATGTTGTGATGTTTTTTCATCATATGGGTAAGTAAACACTTTGAGCTATCTCCATACCCCTCGATTGCGGCACAGGACATTGTTAAACTATCGATACTATCCGTTTCGATTACGGGGATCGTATAAGCATATTCTTCTATAAATTTAGGGGCATCTAGAACACTGACATCACACACTGCCATTTGTACAAAACGACTATCACCTCGTAGAGAATTCTTACCTATTTTCACTCGTTGCTTACTGTCTTTTTTCGGTTTTACAATGGTTTGCGGTTCAGATACTTTTGCGGCGATTAAAGCTGAACTCTTTTTCATACTGGCTAACAAGTCACCTTCTATGCATTTAATTGCCGCTGAATTCTCATAAAATTGTTTATAAATAGCGTAAACATTAACCAAGGTTACTACTTTTTTACCTTCATCCGTTGCCTCACGTAAGAACTCAACCCATGCCTTTGTTGTTGATAAGGTATTCGTTGATGATAGAAAACGGCTTACTGCACCGATACCTTTACCTTCATACAACGTCTCTGGTATCACAATGGTATATTTATTAATGCCTGTGCTATTCATACCGAAACGGTCTAAACGCCCAAGTCGTTGCAAGCAATTTTCAGCATGAGTAATTTCAGAAATCATATATTCACAACTGATATTTAAAGAGGCCTGCACAATCGGACCACTTCTTAACAAATCAAAACGGTTATCACCATCACGTTTAAATGACTCAAAAACACCTTCAAATAATTGCTGCTTGTCGCTCTTTTTATATTTTGAATGCAATAATATGGCATTTTCATCATGCTGATTTTTGATAAAACTTTTTTGTGCTGTTATTGCGGTATTACTAATAACGAAGGTTGTCGCTTTCTGTGATTTATACAGGGGATTATTATCATCGTGAGTATTTTCATCGTATGGTAAAAAATCAAACTGATAACGACTTTTATTAAATGCTGGCATTTCAATGACATCGTAATCTTGGTCTAAGTTAAGAATTTTATCTAAATAGCAATAATGGGGAGTTGCTGAAACTAATAAGGTATTACCACCGCTATTAAGCTCTTTTTTCGACGCTATTAATTCTGCAAATAAAAGGTTAAAAGCAGGCATATTTATATATTCATGATACTCATCAAAAATAATATGAGCCGATAAATAATTTAGCAACCTATCAGCCTTGGTATGACTGATTACACTACTTAGCATTTGATCTATGGTGGTTATCACCACATCACCCGTAAAATACTTGCCTTCTTCGGTGATGTTTTCATAGCTATTAGTACATTTAAACTCGCCCGTATGTAACTCTATGGTTGCATCAGGTAAATAAGGTTTGTTTGTTAACTCAGTAAATATCCCTTGGCAAATTTGAACGCGTGGACAAATCCAGATAATTTGTTGAGCTTGTTTTAATTTCGCCCATTCAAGTGCAATTTTAGTTTTACCGCAGCCCGCAGCTCCAGCGAGTACACCGACGTCTTCAATATTTTCAGCTAACTGATTAGCAACATCCGCTTGTTTTCTGGTGCGTTCACTATCAGGAAAGGATTTAAGACATGCTGTAATATGAGAAACTAAATTACTTTCTGTCATTATTTGGCTAGTTTCAAGCTTTTCACTCATAAATTCGGTTAGTGTTTTATGTTTAATAGCTGAAGCTAACTCATGTGCTGACAGTGAAGAAATCCATCTATCGGCAGTGATTAAACAGGCTCTTATTTCATTATGATTGGCATTACTAGATACATCACTAGAAAAGTCACTTAGCTGTTCTTTGCCTTTGTATGTTTTATACTCAGGTAAGTTTGAATTTATGTAATCTAGTCCATCAATATCAGGTTCATTGAGGTAACATTTAGATAAAAAACTTTCATTGTTTTGGTGATATTTTTTATCTATCTCACATACTTTGTTAAGCGTTTCAACTGCTTTAAGTACAATTAAATTCCAAGCATCGCCTTTAGAAACTGAATTTATTTTGTCATAAATATCACTTAATGTTTCAAAACCACCTTTAGGTCTAAAAGGTTTTGTATGATGCCAATAAACCGCATGCTTAACTGAACTTTTATTATGTCCATTTAGTGCTTTTAAATTTTTATCGTCAAGTAGTTGATAAAGTAAAACTGATATTTCATTATGTCTTGGATGATTTTCAAAACTGAATTTTTTCAAGCCATCTATATGCTGCCCATCTTCAGGGATATATGATTTACTCTTATCTTTTATTACCCATTCTTGAAAACTCGGGTCTATTTTACCAATATCGTGTAAACAACCCGCGACAAAGGTGGCATTGGCTTGAGCCTTTTTAGCCGAATAAAAATGTAAAAAAAGCTGACGCGCAACAAAACCAACAGCGAATAAATGTTGCTCAAGTCGTTGCAATTGTGTATTTGCATAAACACAACCTTTAATAGGTTTGTTTCTTGTTATATCCATTGGAACCTCTTTTTCAGTACTATTCACGGGCACCACACCCTCCAAATTAAACTTTGCCTTATTACCCACTACCCACAAAAATTGGCTTCTACTTCGTGAACGTATCCAGTGACAACTTACTGCGGTACTTTTACTGGCGGTTTGCCGTAGCATTTTTTTTACGGTCATTAAGCCATCTTCGGTGATCAGCGTTTGCCAAGTATTGTCACCAATACGGTTGGCAAAGGCGTCTAACACTCGGCGAGTTTTCTTTAAGGCGTTTTTCTGACACTGACTAATAAAAGTGACCATCATAATGCGTTTATCTCACCTCTGAGTTTAGCCTTATTTTTTATAAGCGCTTCTGTCTTGGCTTTTTCTCTTTGTTGAATAATCCCTGAAAATTCTACGGGTAGTATTTTTCGTAATGCACTTTTTTCATTCGCTAATTGATACATAGGATCACATTCATTAATGAGGGTAATCCGTACTTTTTCATCCAGAGGAATTATGGCTCTTTTTGAGTCAATCCATAAATTTGTACTGACTACCGCTTGGTATTTAGCTTGTTTGTCTAGCTGATAAATAATGAGCATGCCTTTGATGGCTGTTTTTCTATTTGGTCGACTTAACTCGATTGAAAAAGTATTACCTGATAATTCAATTAGCGCCTTGTGTTTTTCAATACTAATATCGAGTTTTATTTGGTGATCAGACTCTTTCCATGTGGTCATGATTATTTATCGCTTTCTTGTAAGGCGACGGCTTTGACTTGTTCAAACATAAAGTCGAGGGCTTTATTGTCGGTAAAGGCTTGTAATATTTGTTGTCTGAACTCTTGCTCGGTGGCCTTTTCTTGGGCGCATATAAAAGCCCATGGCAGTACGATGGCATCTTTTATTAAGTCAGCAACGTCGAAAATCAAGGCACCACGGCGAGTTTTTCCATGCATTACCGCAAAGCCGTGTGGTATTCCTAATACCCATAAGGTACAGGCAGCTAGGCCATAAGCTAAGTAATTTCCATGGTTTAGAAAGTCATTAGCCAGATCGGTACTTTGATGTTGGCGCTTGAAGTCTGTAATTTTTGTGGTATTAGCCGCAAACTTATAAAGTGTTTTAGTGAGTTGGGCTTCGGTAAGCAATAAGTCTGATGATTTAGTTGCGGTTGCCATTCGTTCATTAAAGCGTGTTAGTGCTTTTTTGATATTGGTGTCATCAGTGGTAAACCCTTCCACTTTTAGGCTTCTATTGCTGTTCCAAATTTTATGCAGGTAGTCTATGCGCGCTTGTTGGAATGTTTTTGCCGCAGCGAGGCGCTTTTCATCGTCAAACCAAAATTTCATCCAGCCCTGTAGGTATTCAGTTGGGCGGTATTCACTTTGTGGGGTCATCCATTCTATGGCGTGTTCAACGGTATTCGCCATGTAAAGTGGTGTGCCTGCCCCGCCTGAAAAGCCAACCAAAACACCCGCTTGTGCTAGCATGCGCATAGCCGCTTGGGTTATTGAGGTACCATTACCTAAGAGGAGTACGGTTGTGTTGGCGATAGGAATATTAAAATATTGGTTTTCTTGCCCTTTAGTGGAGAGAGATTCAGTTAAATAAAGTACCCGACCGTCTTTTTGCATCACTCGGCAGTATTCTAAGTAATAAATATTGGCACGTTTAGAGTGTAATATGGCTTTTAAGTCGCTAGGGGATAAGTCATTCATTATAATATTTTAATGGTTAACCAAATTGTTGATGGTTAATGTAGTTTCCTTTGTTGACGGTAACAATACTGGATTTTATAACAGGTAAACATTCCGTACAGGTGTGCTTAAAAGCTCATGGGTAAGTATTGCGTTATATTTTTTAAACAAGCTTGGGTTAGTACTATTTGTTGTTGCTCTGGGCTATTTTTGAAGCTATCTATTCTTAAACGGCGAAGTAAATAATTGACTAATGCTGCACGTGATTTAATGATTTTAGTGCCGTTTTTCATTTGAAAGTCTTGTTCTATAATTGTTTTTTGCTCTTTAGTGAATCGAGGGTCAGCTTCAATAATGACGTCAACAAAGGTATTCCAAGCTTGGTCATCTTCTCTAAAAACGGTGGCTTTACCTTCGCTAATCGCTTCTCCTTTAAAGCGAGATAAGGTGAAGTCTCTAAAGGCTTGGTTTTTGTTACAGTAAGCCCTAACGTGCCAGCGTAAACCGTCAAATATTAAGGCATGTGGTTGAATGATACGGTCAAGGTAATTTGGCGATGATAAAGAGATATAGCCTATATCTATGGCAAGTTTTTCTCGAATAGCTTTTAATATTGGTCTGACTTGAATGGGATTAATGTTGCGAAGTGGTGCTTCAACTTCATAACAAAAGCCGGTGTCTACTATCCACAGATCACTTTTTTTATTTAGTACTGTGTTTAAATAGTTATAAAATTGACACAAGTAGTCACTTTGAGAAAAGTAGTCATTGAATGCTTGTGTCGGTAAAAAGGCTTTACTTGATGAGTTGTACTGTAAGTAATGTGGCGCATGCTTGCGGTATTGTTTTAATATTTCGCTTGCGGCTTGGCGAGTTAATGAGAATTTTTTAGACAGGTGAGTGGCGTTTATTTCACCCTCCCAACCAACAACTTGTTCAATAAATCGGTAACGTTCATTTACTGCGTTATTCATGTGGATAAGCTCACTTTCTTTATGAAACTTGGAAAATAAATTAGTTTAATAACCTACCATTCGCGTAATTGCTGCATTTCTTTCATTCGACCACGCTGCATTATTAGCGCTTCAAATATATCATCTATTGATGCGTTATCTGAGTTTAATCCTGGCAAGGCAATGTTTGCCTCGGCAAAAAATCGTTGGCTTTGGCTCTGCTTATTTTTTGATAACGCTGTAGGCTCTGCTGTTATCTTTCTATAAGCTGAAGGCTCGCTGGCTGAGGGCTCAAGCCAAGCGGTTTGCCACCAGTGTTGAATTCTTTCTTTGGCTTGTTTTAGTTTGTGCTCTGTTGGCAGGCGGTCACTTTTTTGGTTGTTTATTTGGCTATCGGTAGGCAGTAAGTTCCATAAGTCGTTATTAGGCCAGCGGGAAAACGGCATGCTGTGATCAATGTCGTATTGTTGCTTTAATGATTTAGCTGACCATACACAGTGTATTTGTTGGTCTGTTGGCAGTGTGTTTTGTAACTGTTCAAAGCGATGGCGCACTTCGGTTGTGGTGCGTTTAGGCTCTAACCAGTTGAGTGCTTGAACTAATGGGTATTGATTTTCAGGTGATTTATATTGGCTATTACCTGAATAGCTCGCCATGGTTTTTACCCATTCGCTTACCAGTACTGGCTCAATCCAGCACGCATAACGGTTAAATGCTAGCCAAGTTGATTCGGGCAGTGAAAATTCACCCCACTGTTCAAGGGTGTGTAAATCAAGAAAGATACTGTCTTTGGCTTTAACGTTTTTGCTGGCTACTTCAAATACGGTTTTATCACTATTCGGCTGTTTTATATAACGACATGGCATGGCTTTGATGTTGCTTACCGCGGCTGAAATTGTTTTATGTAGTGCGATAGCATCATCACCCGTAAATAAGTTGCCAATGCGGTAGTCGGAAGCGGTTAAGTGCGTTAATTGATGCCAGCCATTGGCTTTCATAAAACCCATGTTGGGGTTTTTATTGGGTGTTTGATATAGCTGGTGAGTGTCTATTAAGTTTTTATATTGATGACACCAATAAAGCGCCACTAGGCCTACGGGTAATATTACGCGGTCAGCCATTTTGCCACCCGAGGATGATGACTCACGTCGAAGTACGGCACCGGGGTGACCGTCGGCAATGCGTAGTAACACTCTTAAGAGTGCCAGTTTATGGGTGGCCGATTTACCATCGTTAAGTGCCACGTGCCGTATAAATGGAAAAGCGCCACTGCCATCATCGGGCAGTTGTAATACAACCGTTTGCCATGAGACATGTCCTCTACCGAGTTTGTCGTGTTCTTTTTGAGTTTCTAAGGTGGTAAATAGACCCACATCGGTTGCTAAGCGCTTTAATTCATCTGCGCATACGGTATGCATTTTACGTGTTGTGCGCTCGGTGTCGGTATGTCCATGACGAAGCGAAATAACCAGTTTACCACCGGGTTTAAGTAGGTTAGCTAGTTTACGCATTGAGCGAGCACGATCGCTAACAGGAATATGCATCCATACTGCGCTTAATAAAATTAAGTCGAAGCTTATTTCTTGTTTGGTTATGTGGCTTAATGCGGGTAATGAGTCAGTTAACCATTTGACGTTAAGGCCAGCGGTTTGTTGTGCACCTAAGTTTGCCAGTATACTGGCAGGTTCAATGGCATAGACTTGGGTGGTATTTTTATTGCCGTGAGTTTGAGCGGCAAGTTGGGCGATATGTTTAGCGTCTCGGCCTGAGCCAGCGCCAATATCAAGAAGTCGTGCATTGGGGTTTTTTATAATGGCAGGCAAAAATTGGCACCAGCTTTGATGTACCTGTTCAAATGTTTTTGATAGGTATTGCTGGGCTAATTCATTGGCGTGTTCATTATAAAATTTAGCAGGCATGCGCGTGTTCCTTTCGCATCGTTATTTTTATGCTTTTATAGTGACACAAAGGTAATCTAGCGCTTGTTGTTCTTTATCAATAAAGAGTGTAATAAACCTATTCATAAACATGCCTATGCACTTGACTCAGGATCGTCATCCCCGTGGTTTTTTAATCGAGGATCCCGTTTTTAAAGCGCAATGGCTCTTCGATTAGAGACTTCGAAGATGACGCTTATAAAGCGTTCCTGAGTATACTACATAGACATGTTCATAAGTGCCATATCAATCAAAAAGGGGGTATAGGGATAGATAATAAGCTCAGCAACACCGACACAGGGGCACACGACTTAGTTATGTGCTTAGTTATGTGCTTAGTTTTTATGTCACTAATTCAGGCCAGTTTATTTTTGAGCTATCTACTCCGTTCATACAGCTCATGGGCTCATGTCCTTTAAAGTTGCTACATCCCCAAAACTCACCCTTTTTACCCGATCGCAAAACCATTTCTGCATTACATTTCACACAGGTTGGTATCATGCTTTTGCAGGATTCGTTTAAGCAAAATTTAAAGCCAGGATAGCGCTTTCGAGTCATTGGGCTTTCACATTTAGCGCAAGGTTTTTCTTTATGATCACAACGAGGAAAATAAGAACAAGAATAAAAAGTACCGTATTGGCTGGTTCGTTTTTTTAATATGCCGGTTTCACAGACTAAGCAATTTATTTCATGTGCACTTGATTGACTTAGTGTACTTTGAAATTCATGACATTCAATATCATGATCATCAACAAGTTCTTTAACAAAAGGGCTAACATCGGTCATATCAGCTATAAGGTATACTCTATCTTTAGCTCTCGTTAGGGCAACATAAAACAGCCGTCTTTCTTCGGCATAAGCAAAAGGTTCTTTTTTTGCAAGTAGTGCATCAACCAGTGCTGGTGTTACTTTTTCAGAGGGGAAACCATAGCCCCCTTTTTTTAACCCTATAATAATGACATATTCAGCCTCTTTGCCTTTTGACGCATGAAACGATTGGGATTCTATGTTTAATAATGGGTATTGGTTATTTAATCGATTAATGTCGGTTTTGTTAGGTAAAAGAAGCCAAAATCGCGCTAATAAGTACACCTTAACGGGTTTACATACTTTTGCTGAAATAGCGGCTAATACATCATCAATAGCCCCATTAGCCATCTCATCAGGGATAGTTGATTTATGTGCGTTGAAATGACTGCTCTCTCGTTGGAGTAGTGATACTGCGGGTGCTTGAACTTGTTTCAACGATTTTATCGTTTTAGGTATTTGTGCTGGATTTTTACTAATGAAGTCTGTCGCAACTTTTCCTATTTGGTTATTAAATCTAAAGGTTTGGTCTAATTCTGATTGGGTTGTTGCTCCAAAATAATTGGAAAATTGAGTTGTTAGGGTGAAATCAGCACCGCTAAAGCGATAGATTGCCTGCCAGTCATCCCCCACAGCAAAAATGGAACATTCTTTATTATTGTCACGTAACGCTTTGACTAAACGCGCTCTAGGCTCTGATATATCTTGAAATTCATCAACCATAATATAACGCCATGGTGAATGAAACCTGCCCGTTTGAACATAGACTAAAGCTTTATTAATCATATCTTCAAAATCAATATCCGCGTGGCATTGCAGATGTTTGTCATAAGCGGTTAAAATTGGTTTAAGCAATTCTAAAGCTTTTTTTGTCTGTTGGGGGTCAGTAGAATTAGCAATAACGTTATTTTCTAAGGTCATATCTAAGCAAGCCGCTTTATAAAGCCCCACCAATTGAGTCAATATTTTAGCGAGAACAGATATTCTGTCACTTTCTTTTAAGCTTGCGAGTATTGCTTCATCAGGTAGTCTTTCAACGTCAATTTGTTGGGTATTGAAAAACGCTTCTAAAGCGCTAAGTAACTGCCCTTTTTTATGCTGTGCATAGGTAAATTCAATACAATGCGTTTCAAATTTTTGATGGGTATCTCGTTTCCATTGAATACTTTTATTGTACTCCTCTTTATTAATATAAGGAGCCGTGTCTTGGTTCTCATCTATCCCATAATATTCGAGGTAGAGATTTAACTCAGGAATAAAGAAGTCTGGCTGATACTGCCTACGCTCTACTGTTGTCACATTATGGGCATATTTGGCTTCATATTGATATTCTATTCCATTCGTGAATAACCAATTAGCGATATAAAGTTCACCAAAGCTTTTTACCTTTTCATCTTTTAAGGTACGAATATCATTGTCAATATAGTACTGGTGGCGTTCACCCAAACTTTTGAAGTCAAAGTCACTTTTTTCCACGTAATAGTATTTGCTAAAGTACATAATAATTAGCGTTCGGTATGCCTGACTTTCACTAATGAGCTTATCAAAACAGCTTTGTATCCATTTAGCTTTTGCTTTTTCGTCTTCTGCAAATACCGATAAGCTTGGTTTTCCCCCCTCAACTTGAGCAATAATTTTGAGCCCAAGGCTATGAAAGGTGCTTGCACTGATTTTATCTGTCTGCAATTTGTCTTTTATTCGTTCATCCATTTCATCTGCTGCTTTACGACCATAAGCCAGTAGTAATACTTCATCAGATGTCGCTTGTTGGCTATTTATTAAATAGCCTGCTCTACCGACCATTACACTTGTCTTGCCTGTACCTGCACCCGCTAGCAGTAGATTGTTATCATTATCGATAACACAGGATCTACGTTGACGCTGCGTTAAAGGATTTGATTCGACCTTATCAAAAAAAGTTTGATGCGCTTGAAGTTGTTTATTGATATAGCTTTCTCGACAATCGTCTATTTCCTGCGCTTGCCAACGTTGGTAATACCATAACTGTTGAATTTTTCTCGACACTATTGTGTGTGCTTTACTTGATTTAATCCAAGGAGCCCAACGTTTTAATTCTTTATGTGCTGATGATTGAATACGCTCAATGGTTGATTGACGTAAGTATTGATTAGCTATTATTTTTTTTATGGTGGTTAATAATGTTTCAACTTGTTTAATGTTGGCAGATGCCCAAAATTGTTCACAATTATCCTTTTGCATTCGCTTTGAGTCAAAAGCAAGCATTGTAAAAACATAGTTTTGGCTTGCGGTTTTAAATGAAAAAATTTGACCAAAAAAACTAATGTGAAACTGAGGGGGGGCGATAAGATCTTCCCATTGAATTTTGATCAAGCGATTTTCAACTTCAATGGCTACCTCGCTGTCATTAATTTTTATTACTGTTGGGATACCAAGAAACCGACCAAAAAAACTTGAAGATATACAATTCATTTACAGCAAAATCCAAACATAGAAAAGAGACAAACAAAGGCAATGGCTATTTTATCATTAGCTGTGTACTAGGAGTAACGTAGCACGAATAAGTGACAGTGGGCGTCAACCACACACTCATAAATAACCATTAAGATCACAATTTCCTTATCATAGAATTCAACATAGCAATAAACCTTGTCTTTTTTCAAGCAATAAACAATTACATCTTCAAAAAGTAAATCTAAATCAATAAATAGGCAGAATAAAAAATACTTATGTCATTTACTCAAGAGCACTTTGTAAGCGTCATCTTCGATGTCTCTCATCAAAAATCTATTGCGCTTTAGAGACAGGATCCTCGATTAAAACACCTCGGGGATGACGATAATGAACATTCATTATCATTAAGATATTGTGCAAAGACAATATAATATGCAATAGGTTATTAGGCTTTGGTTCTACCTTGAATTAAAGATACTATTAAAACAGACTTGAAAATACCCATTCGTTTAGCCGATAATATTCTTTGCTTGAAAATAAAAGATAGCTGGAGTATTAGCCAAATAAAAGTAGCTTATGATGTTAAAAAAGCGGTTTCAGCGGGTGAGACGTGAGACAAAATGGATTGGGGTCACTTTTTAACAACGGGTCGGCGGGTATAACAAGCAATAAAAAACCATCCGCTACCAATATTACCCATAGAAATAGGACGTCATGGAAAGTCTTCTAAGTGCGATTAAAAATACAGTGAATAAAAAGCGTGAACAGCCTTTTGCGCTGTACACCGCTATCAAAGAGCAGAACTTGTTAAATGTTCCTATCGCGAAACCATTATTGATAGTGGTGCTTAAGGGCGATAAAGAACTAGGTGCCGATAACAAAATAACGTGTCATCCCGGTGATTTTATCTTTTTATCTGCCAGTCCTGCGATAAATATGCGTAACATCCCTAAAGGTAAAGGCTATTTTGCCTTGTTAATCGAGTTTGATTTTCAAGACTTTAATGGTCTGCAAATTAATACTGCCAATAAAAAAGAATATTTTATTGGCAAAACAACAGCAAGCTTAGCAAGTTGTTTACAACAATTTGTTGAAAGCTCACTATGGGCACCACAAGCGGTGTGGTCTTTACGAAAAAGAGAAATCATTTCACTCTTGTGCCACATGGGGCATAGTGAAATTTTATCCTTACTTGCTAGTCCGCAATTAAAAGATAGCGTGCATAAGCTGTTCATTGAACAGGGATTTCAGCAAGTAACCATTGAGCTACTTTGTAAACACCTAGCGGTGAGTGAGTCTACACTGCGCCGCAAGCTGAAATTAGAAGGAACCAGCGTGCAGCAGATTAAGGTGCAAGCAAGACTTGGCCTAGCGTTACATTTATTGCAAACAACTCGGCACACTATTGGCATTATTGCCGATAAGTGTGGTTACCAATCTCAATCACGTTTTACCGATCGCTTTAAGCAACGCTTTGGCTTAACTCCCTCTGAACTTCGAAAAACAAAAATGACCGATTAAGGCGAAAATATGATTGCTTTGGTACTAATTTTTATATAAAAAAAGGCTTAAGATAAGTACTCAATTAATTATACCAATTCCGCTAATTAGTTGGTCTGCATTATACGTAGGAAAAATTGCCAAGTACGAGGCATTTATTTTAATACTCGTTGTTCTAATTATTAAATAAATAACAATGTAATAGGTGATTTTAGCAAGTAGAAATGAACACATAATTAATGGGATTGGTATAACCACCTATTAGGATTATTATGCGTCATACGTTCAAGCTTCTTTCGGTTTTATCATTAAGCATTTCATCTGCTGTATTTGCAGACTCATTTACCTTATCGAGCCATGATATTGCACAAGGGCAGTTTATGGCTAAAGCACAGGAGTATAATGGCTTTGGTTGCTCTGGTGGTGATTTGTCGCCACACCTTAAATGGGCTAATGCACCCAAAAACACCAAAAGTTTTGCTATCACCGCCTATGATCCTGATGCTCCTACAGGCAGTGGTTGGTGGCATTGGCAGCTGATCAATATTCCAAAAAATGTCGCTGAAATAGCAACGGGGGCCGGTAGTGAAAAAAAAACTATTGCGCCAAAAGGCAGTACGCAAATAAGCAATGATTATGGTAGCCGAGCATTTGGTGGCGCTTGCCCACCAGTAGGGCATGGCGTGCATCACTATCGTTTTACAATACATGCATTATCGGTAGCAACACTGCAAATCCCTGAAAATGCTTCAGGAGCACTGGCGGGTTATATGATTAATGCTAATACCATAGCGTCCAGTACTATAGAAGCCTTGTACCAAAGAGATTAGCCTAACTTATTAATATTAAAAACAAAATAATAACTCGGGGTTTTTTGTTTGATGATTACAGGTAATAAAATAAGTGCATCCCGCTATTGTGCATGGAAGCACTAATTCCGCGAACGCATGGATGCGTAAGAGCGGTGAACTTCTGTTTATTCAACAGACCTATCTGAGGAAGTGATCTACTATCTAGGAGCAATATTCTGATGATTTCGTCATTTTTTATTTAGTCCACATAAGTGGATAGTAAGGCCTTTTAACAGCCAGAGGTCTCGATTGTGACATTATTAGTGAACTCGTCATCATCCCATGTGACATTTTGGTAGGTTAGATAACATTCACTATCCCAATAGTAACCTTGACGAAAAAAATTAATTCCCATGACGTCCAGAGTATAAAGCCATTCTGTAGCAGGGTCTATCTCCTGCACCCAACCTTCCCCCACTGAAGCATCAATGTCGAATGCGTTCTCAAAACTGTTTTCCCACAATGGACTGGGGTATCCCATGAATACATATACAGTGGTTCCTGCTGAATCAATGATTACTGTCGATTCGCCCTCATTCTCAACACCTTGAATTACAGACTTTGCATAAATTAAGTTACTTCCATCTTTGATCGCCGCTGCCAATCCGTGAAGCGCAGCCACTTCTGCATCTTTTTTTAAATCAGTAAATTTAGGTATCGCTATAGCAGAAAGAATAGCTAAAATAACAATAACAACCACTAATTCAATTAAGGTAAAACCCTTCTCATTCTGTATTTTTATAATATGCATTATTTGTCACTCTTAGCACAACTTTTCCTTGTTTTATAGTCTCTTACCTTACCATCCTACAAAGTAACAACATTAATCCACATCAATAAAACATATTAAAAAAGTGGTGACATCCCTCCTTTCGGAGGTCAAAACAGGCAATGCTATTTTCCTGTTTTATTTCGACCATGTCAGATTTAAAATCTATCTGTGTATTTAAAGGTACTGCCATCACTTAACTCGCCTTTATGTTCCTATATTATGATTTAAAGCAACACATTAATTTTATTTTATGTGTAATAATCAATACATTATAATTTTTCATATGAAATTCACACGTTAAAAATATAACCTGAGGAGTAAAAAATGAAAATACAATCAGGTTTTACGTTAATTGAATTAGTCGTTGTTATGATTATTCTCGGTATTTTAGCAACGACAGCAATACCTAAGTTTACGGACATGCAATCAGACGCTCGAGAAGCAAGCCTTCAAGCACTTCTTGGTACGCTTGAAAGTGCTAATAGTCTAGTTTATAGCAAGGCTATAATAGATGAACAAGAAGAATTGGAAGAAGGCTCTGTAGAGGTAACTGGAGACTCCATTATTACTACTTTTGGTTATATTCAGGGGACAGAATTAGCACTAAATAATGCAATTGATGCTGATTTTGACACTCTGTGGATAGTTACAGAGTACAGTGGTGCTGCGATTGATACCGATTCTACTGAAAACATTTACATTTCTCACTCTGGCGCGCCCAACGATGGTGAAAACTGTCGAATAAATTATCAGACGCCTGCAGTTAGCGGATTTCCTCCTGAGTATATAATGACAGTTTCTGAATGTTAATCAGAGCTTGAATTCAAAGATTAAATCGCAAATTTCAGCTAAAAAAAGAACACCTTTTCGGTGAGTAAATATCAATCAGCACTGATGCTGATTATCTGGTGGTGAACTGAGCAGAGTTAGCCTTTCCGAATATAGGTAGAATAAACGTCATTTTTCGTAATATCTAAAATATACTGTACTTCATATTTTAGATATTTATACCAATTCCACTAATTTTCTTCTCACTCAGCGAGATTTAAAAGGCTTAGAATTAGACCTTTTCATCGTAAGCGTCATCTTCGACGTCTCTAATTGAAGAGCCATTGCGCTTAGGTACTGGTTCCCCGATTGAAACACCATAGGTATAACGATATTGGACACCATTATCATTAAAATTATTGTGCAAAAACAATATAATATGCAATAGGATTATTAGGCTTTGGCTCTAAGCTTGAATTCAAGATACTATTAAAAAAAACTTAATGAATAAAAGGTTTAGTAAATGAAATACTCAATGTTTGGAAATTTGATAAATACTAGAAAAAACTGGAACTTGAAAAAACTAATTCGTTTAGCCGATAAAGGAGATCTAACCTCAGGCTTATTAAAAGATAAAATGTCATCTATTAATGTGAATGAGCAAGTTATAGAGATTGAATCAGAGTTTGGAGATATTAAGGTATTTCCTTTATATTGGGCGGTTATCAACGAAAACATTGTTGCTATCGACTATCTATTGAGTGCTGGAGCCAATATAAACACGGCAATGAAAGAGAGGACAGAGAGTAAATTAGAGTCCCTAAAAGGCGTTAAAAATATAGCTATAATTAATCTATTCTTTCAGAAGAGTGCTACTTTTTTTAACGACAAATTGACTAACGAGCTACTTCCACTCATGCCATTTAAAAAAAGAAATATGGCAAGGGAGTCAAGTCAGAACTCATCAGAGATTAGTTTTTTCTCTTATTCCGTCGGTGTTGGTAAACCACTGGCTTTCTTAAAAAAACTAGCAGAGATAGGGATACATAATCATAAAGATGAATACTTCTCTCCGTTGGACTATTTGCTAATTTCATCTCCAGACGCATCCTTGCTTAGTAAAGTTAAGTTCTTAATTGATATGAATCCGCCAATAGAAAATGTGGAGGATTATTTTGAATCCATCATTTCATCAGATTTTAATGACTATTATAAAGTATTGTTATTGAAGTTATTTGTCGAAAAATATGATTTGATAATTACAAACAAATCAAGTGGTGGGCTGACACTGCTAAATACTATTTACAACAAATCTGTACAAACAAAATCCAATGAGCTGCTGATTGAATCTATTTTGATCGCTGATGATCTTATGGGTTTGGAGAAATCAATTAAGGGCAAACTCAGTAGTCAGGAATTTAATAGCGTCTCACATAAATTTCCATGTGAGGCTACTTTTTCTATCGAGTTAGAAAAATTAGAAAAATGTGAATCTATTGGTAATCGAAAATTTCTATCCGAGATAATCAACAGTGATTTATATACAACGGAAGAAAAAAAGTCACTCTGTCTGCTCTATATTAAAAAAGGAGGCGATATTAACGAAATATCCGACAAGGATAAACCTAATTTATTATGGGATATATCTTGCCTTGACGAGGGACGTTATGAGTTGTTTGATTTATTTATAAAGCATGGAGCATCTGTTGAATATAATAAAAATTCGCCCCTATTTGTCGCCATTGTTAAGGGCGATATTAAGTTATTAACATACATTTTAGATTTAAATGCCGATCCGAATTTTATGAATTCATCTTTCTGTAGTTGGATCGATTTTATCTATACAAGTGAGCTCTCACTGAAGCTAAAGATTGAGATATTAAACGTGCTGTTACAGTACGGATTAGATTTTAATGCCGAACTGGACTCCGAAGATGGGAGTAAAAATAACGCCTTAAATACAATCATTATCAATGATGATAAAGAGTTTCTGGAGTATTTAATAGGCAAGGATTTTGTCAATTTTAGTGTGCCATTCTATTTGTCCTCTCTTTTAGAAGATCAAGACACATTTGCTGAACGAGTCACAAAAAGGGTCCTCGATCAATCTCAAGATTACCTTGATCACTCGATCCTTAGAGATGTAACAGGAAAATATACCGCAGCGGCCTCTCCATTGGAACTTGCTGTTTGGCACCATCACGAATCCTTGTGTGTATACCTGCTGGATAAATATCCAGACATGAAATTCTTAAATAATGTCAGAATAATGATTCTTATTGCAATAAGAAATAAGTTTAGTCTTGAAGTAATTAGTAAGCTGGCTAAAAAAGAAGCTAAAAACTTTAACCTTGATCTAAGGGTATATAAGGATAAAAATCAATATGGTCCCATGCTGGTAAATGTTATCGCTGGACATACGGTTGAGAGCTCATATTCTGAACGTGAAACACACTACTTTAATAGTGTTTTAGCGATATTATTAGAAAA
>JBAHZW010000158.1:0-30890 GCA_037132835.1 Colwellia sp.
GATTATCGAAGTACTGACAAACTCCCAAAGGGCGAGTTTAAAAGGCTTATATGCTACGTTATTGATTTTGACAAGGGAATAACCATTCTCTTCAATCAATGCCTTGCCTCTAAGCCTTTTAAATCTCGCTGAGTGGGAAGAAACTTAGTGAAATTGGTATAATAGTCGTTTATCAGAGAGCAGTAAAAAACTGACATTAAAAAGGAGCATTGAATTATGCCCCTTTTAGTCATTTAAGCTATGTTACTTATTTTAGGGTAGTAATCGCTTTTGTTGTTGAGGCTAGCTAGCCCGTATTACGCATCCCCGTCGCAATCCCTGCCATTGTTACCATTAATAGCTGCTCGTTTTCTGGGCGGTCAGGTTGTGCTCTTAAACGTTTAAGCGCCTCAATTTGTAATAAATGTAAGGGTGCTAAATAAGGGCGACGAAGGGCAAAAGAGTTTAGATTCCAAGGATCTTTTTCTAATGCTTCTTTTTGACCGAGTATGCTTAAAATTGTTTTCTGGTCTTGCACGAGTTGTTCGCGTAAGTCATTACCCATGAATTTGAGTGAATCGCTTACCAATGATTCGTCATACAATGCCGACATTTTTCCGTCTGATTTAGAGTAGGCCATTTCCGTTAATGAAATGCGTGAGCGAAAGTATGGCCACTGTTCAAACATCTCTTTAATAAGGGGTTCATTTTGTTGATAGGCCGTTTTTATCGCGCTACCTAAACCAAGCCAACTAGGCAGAACTAAGCGATTTTGAGCCCAAGCAAAAATCCATGGAATAGCTCTTAATGATTCAATACCACCATCTGACTTACGCTTACTTGGACGAGATCCTAAAGGTAAGGACGCAAGTTCTAGCTCGGGTGTTGCTTGGCGGAAATATTTAACAAAGTCTTCGTTGCCTTCCACATATTGGCGATATGTGGTGCAGCTTTCATCTGACATGGTTTCCATAATATCTCGCCATGCTTTTGTCGGCACTGGCGGCGGATTAATTAAACATTCCAAGATGGCTGAAGCATACAAATGTAAGCTGCGGTTCGCTAGATTAGGGGTACCAAACTTCTGTCGGATTGTTTCACCTTGCTCTGTTACGCGTAACCCGCCATCTAATGTACCTGGAGGTTGTGAGGCAATTGCTGCATGTGCAGGCCCGCCACCACGACCAATTGTTCCGCCTCGGCCATGAAATAATTTCAACTCAATGTTTTGCTCAATAAATACTTCAACGAGTTTTTCTTGGCTCTTATATTGACCCCAAGTAGCGGCAAGTACGCCGGCATCTTTAGCGGAGTCACTGTAGCCAATCATGACATTATGTTGGTTGTCACAGGTATTACGATAGCTTTCAATTGATAATAACTCAGCCATTACTTTGGGGGCGCTATTTAAGTCATCAAGGGTTTCAAATAAGGGCGCAATTGGCATATTCCATTGTACGCCAGCCGCTTTTAATAGCAGTTTTACCGCTAAAACATCACTGACTTCACTCGCCATTGAAATAATGTAGATACCGAAAAGTTCGGCAGGTTGTTCGGCTATGAGTGCATAGGTATCTAACACCTCTTGTGTATCTGCTGTCCAATTATGCTGTGGCAGTATTGGACGAGGGTTCTCAAGCTCAGCAAGTAAAAACTCTTGGCGATCTGCTTCACTCCAGTCAATATAGTTTCCTAGGTTTAATACCTGAGTTAACTCGGCAATAGCACTATCATGACGTTCACTGTGTTGTCTAATGTCCAGTTTTACTAATGAAATACCAAAGCTGTTTACCTTACGAATAAGATCAAGCACTAAAGAGTTAGCGACACTGGTTAAACCTACGGCCAATAAGCTATCGCGACAAGTTTGTAGCGGTTGACGTAATTGCTCAGCACTTGATAAAATATTTTCAGTTTTGCCTTCTTTTAATTGTTCAATTGAAGCTTTTAATAATTTAATAATAGGCACTAAGTGTTGGCGATATGGACCCCGTAAATCTTTATTTGCTTCAGTTAAATTATTGGTGGCTTTCGACATGGAGAGTTCTAGATACAAGTCTTGAAAGTCTTTTAAGTATAAGTGACAAGCAAGATATCGAGCTCTAATAAGCGCTGTTTTACTCAATTCAGCGGTAACAAACGGGTTACCATCACGATCACCAGCCATCCAACTTGCCATGGTAATCGGGGTATAGTGTTGAGGTAAACTCTGTCCTGTTACTTTTTGTGAAAAGTCATCCAGTTCTCGCATAAACTTTGGAATAGCATGCCAAAAATTATCTGAGATGCTATTTAAACCCCAACCAGACTCTTGAAGAGGTGTTGGTCGTTGTTGACGTATTTCATCCGTATGCCAGGCTTGCTCAACTAGCTCTTCGATACGTGGAGACAGTGTATTTTCAGAGGCGCATAACTCTTTGCCAATTTCATTGTATTTGTGGATGAATGTTCTGCGGTTTACCTCTGTTGGGTGTGCCGTCAGTACGAGCTCAATTTTTAATTTTTTCAAGGCGGCCGTAATAACTTCGGGGTCAATGTCTATGATATGACTTTCAAGATCTTCTAGGGGATGGGCAAGTTCTAATTCGGCTAAACCTTGCTCACTTGTTGTGAATTGTTGTTCAGCGACATTTAATAAATTTAAAAATTGGCTAAAAGCTCTAGAGTAGATGAGTAGATCTTTTTCATCACAGTTCGCTAGCTTTTTTTGTAAAGCGGCTATTGCTTTAATATCACCTGCGGCTATTTCTTTGCCTTCTAAGCGCATAGTTTCTATTTTTTTCAACCATTCTTCACCTTGATCGGCAGCAATAGTTTTTCCTAACATGGTGCCTAAATCTCGTACTTTTTGTTGAATAGGTTCTAACATAGTGTCCTCTTGGTATTGTTAACAGCCAGTTGATTGAGTTCTTTCCCTCTCAGCGAGCATAAAAAGGCTTAGAGACAAGGCATTGATTGAAGACAATGGTTATTCAGGAGAGTAAACTCAGGATGATGTGCTCCTGCATTACCTCATAAGTTCGTCCTTGCCAAAATCAATAACGCGGCATGTAAGCTTTTTGAACAGCCCATTGAGGGCTTGTTCTTTGCCCATTAACCTTGTTAAATTCATTTGCTTTAGAGTCATTAAGCCGAAACAAAGTTGTCTTGTTATTGAACATTGCGCTGGGTAGAAATGTAATCAAATTAATATGACTGTTTATTTAAAGCTGATAGTTCTTTTTTGGCTAAAAAATTATCCATTTTGGAACGTAATAATTTATATAGCAATATTGAACCGTCTATCTCTTCTTTACGATTCGTTAAACTTTCAATATTTAAGCCTAATGGTAAATCATAAGGCAGTATAGCATCTAAGATCTGTTGTAAGCTATTGACACAAATTCGAATTGATTCGTATAAAGGTTTTTTTGCATTAAGAATGCGTAAGCTAGTTGCTTCAGGAACATTAACGCCTAACCAATCAATAAACTCTAAGGTCTTTTTACTGCCACAGGGAGAGAATGTTAATATCAAACGCTGAGGTTTTAACCCTTGAGCTTGGCATTCTATCGCATATCGGGTAAGTAAATCTATCGTCGCTTGTGGGTTGTAAATGGCTTGAGAAATAAAGAAGCTACAACCTTGTTGGTGTTTTGCTATTAGGCGTTCGTGTTCGTCTTTTTTATTGGCATGGCGCTCGGCAATAGTAACACCACCAATAAAGAAGTTATTTGGGTTGTCTACTAAGGTTTTATACGCATCCGTTAAGGATAAAGAAACTTCATTATTCTTTGATGGGCTACCCACTAGTACGACATCTTTAACCCCGTATTTTTCCCATGCTTCGTTGGCCCACTCATTAAATTCCTCACGACTAGATTGAGCAACACTTTTATAAGTGATAACGGGTCGATGAGATTTTTTATTCAATAACGAAGAATAAAGCCTAGCATCGAGGGTTGATTTGAACGGGAAGGGTCTAGGTTTACTTATACGTGAATTTTCATCTTGAATATCATAAACAATCAACCCGTCAAAATCGATATCACTGACACGGTCAAGTAACTTTTCGGCAATATCGTCTACTTTATCAAGCGGAGTATCGCTTTTAGGTGGAGTGGTACCAATAAAGTAAACCCCTCGATTAATATCATTGTATCGGGTTTGTAGTTCTGATTTTGTCGTCAAAATACTTCTTCTTTGGCTTTGTGGACGTTTAGATGGCTATATGTTCGTGTAATTAGTCTACTTTGTCAACCACTGACTGCGCTATAAATTGAAACTTTATTTTCTTAGTGCTTACCACTGAGTTATATCGCTCATTATTACCGCTAATTTTTCAATGCGTTAGTTATATTTTATTGGGTGTTACCCTCATTGATTGCTATTTGGGGCTGCCATGTCAACCAGTCTGTATCTACATCTTGGTGTAAAATAAAGCTCGCGGGTAAGCTTGTTAACGGCTTGTTTGTTTGAGGTGTAGCAAAAGCAATACCGCCCGCAATGATGGTTTCTATTGATTCAGACTCAATATTTACGCCAGAGAAAATACCCGCCTCAATTTTAATGCCGCTTGTATTCCAGAATTGACTTTCTTCGTTAACGAGTGACGTGTAACGTTTGGCAATGTTAATGAAAATATGCACTTGATCGGCCATCGGCGCTAAATCGGTGCCAATAACACTACCAACTTTAATTTGGCGGTAAAGTATTGGGTTTCCTACTCGTATTGAGCCTAGGCGAGAGGACGTCAACTTTATATTTAAACCGTAAGGGAGTTCTTCAATGGTAGGAGGTAACTCAAGAGCCTGAAACACAGTACTTTGTTTGGCTTTGGTGTTATGTGTCGGCAGTAAACCAATAAAAGCGCCATTAAATAAAGAGCTGATATTTTTAGAGCCAACCAAGCCAATTTCAGGCTCTACTTTCCAAAACTTTGTACCTTGCTTGGCATATTGGCTACCTAAATCATTTAAGAGTACTAAAACGGTGACACCTATTTTATCTTTGTTAAAAATTAAACGCTCAACAGTGCCGACATTATGTTCTTGATAAACTACCTTCGTATTAATTTTTAAACCAGAAAAGTCATTAAAATGGATGCTTACTGTGGTTCCCGCATTTTTAGCATGCTCTTCATGCTGAAATAAGGTGAATGTAGCCAACTCTTCAACTTCTTGGGATACAGAGCTTGAGGTGTTTAGTGATGACTCTGGGTTATATAAACTGATGCCGCCACGTAATATGGCATCGAGAGATTCAGTTTTTACTACAAAGTCACTGATCCCACCTGAGATAATCACGCCGCCAGCATTGTAGAAACGTGTCGTACTTTGCAATAAGTTACGGTGTTCGTCATCAATGGTTATGCTGATATGGATCTTGTCGTCTGCTTTATTCAAACTAACGTTATCTACTTGGCCAATGACTATGCCGCGGTAACTTACCGCACTACCCGGTATTGCCGCATTGGCGTGCTCTGCTACTAGGGTGAGTTGCAAGCCAGGTGCACTGGCATGCTTAATGGGTGCTTTGCTATATAAAGTAAACTGTGATTTGGCTTTACCTTCACCTAGATTAAAGGTGATATAAGCCCCGCCGAATAAAGCCTCAATATCGCTAGCGCCAGAGAGGCTTAAACTGGGTTTTACTAAATAAAATTGTGTATTGGTTTTCAATATATGCTGATATTGTGGTAATAAGCCTAACTGTAATTGTTGAAAGTCACCTTGAATCGTTATTTGATGAATAGCACCAATTTCTACTCCTCGATATAAAATACGGGTATTTTCACTCACTTGTTCCTTAGCTGCAAGGATGAGTTTAAAAGGAATACTTTGCTCCGCGAGTTTATTGTTGGCGTGCAATGAGAAGCTATCCCCATTTTGAACCAACTTTTTCAGTGTGTCTTGTGCGCTGTCCGCTTTACTGGCATTAGTGAAGGCAATACCACCCGCTAATATACTTTGTAATGACTGAGCTTTAATATCGACACCCAGTAAGTTAGCCGATATTTCAACCCCTGAATTATTGTAAAAACGACTGTTGATATTTACGTAATGACTAAACTCTGCCTGTATATGTATATGAATTAAATAATGCTCAGGCGAAGTGCTTTCAATCGCTTGTATGTTACCAACGATTTGTTGTTTGTAATAAACATTACTGCCAACTTGCAAAGAGCTACGATCATGACTTGTTAACATTAAGTGTAAGCCGGGTTCACTATATCTGTACGGAGGTTTGCTACTTAATACGTTGAATTTATTGCTAGGATTACCAGCTAAAGAGGGCCTGATACTTATGTAGTTACCCGTGAATAAGGTTTTGATATTGGATAAACCTGAAAGGCTAATTTGTGGATCAACAATATAAAACTGAGATTGATCCGTTAGGTAAGGCACAACACGGGGGTTAATTTGGGCAATCGCCGTTATTTTTCTACTCACAGGATCAATTTTACTAAATGAATCTATAGCCCCAATAGTCAGGCCTTGAAATGAAATGGCTGCATTATGATCAATGCCTGCGTTCCAATCTAAGGTTAATTCTATTTTATGACCCATTTCTGCTGATTGAAAATCAGCATGTAGTGGAAAGCTTTGCCCATTTTTAGCGGGTGCTAATTCATCTTGATAACTTAAGGTGTCAACAGCAATACCTCCAGCGATAATGGAGGTCAATGAGTCGGTACTTACCTTTAAACCCGTAGCAAGTGAGGCTGTAAATTGTATGCCACTGGTATTATAAAACAATGAATTTTCTTTAACGAGATGAGCAAATTCAGGTTTGATAAAAATATTAATGACAATTTTTTTACTGCTTTCAATATAGTGGTAGCCAGTAACGTGCCCAATGGGAATCTGTTTAAAGCTAATAGGTGAGTTTTCACTAATAGAGCCCAAAACATCCGTTTGTAATGTCAGGTGTAAGCCCGGCGTAGCCATATCTAATTTAGGCGCCTCAGTTAAGGCAATGAAATGATCTTGGCTCTCTGCATCTATATCGGTATCAGGCATAATAGTGATGTAACTACCTGAAATTAATGTGTCTAACCCTGACACGCCTTGTAGAGATATATCGGCACTGACTAGCCAAAAAAGGGTCTTTGCTGTTAAATAATCGGAGAAGTCTTTGGTTATTTCTACTTGGGCAATAACGTGTTGTAAATCTTCAGAGGGCACAACTTTTTTTACCAAACCAGTCACTAATCCTTTATAGCGGACTTCTGTTTTATTTGGCACTATTCCTGAGCCATTTTCAAACTCTATGGTAATGGAGGTTCCTTGCTCTGCAACGACTTTTATCGTTAGCCATAAACCAAAAATTAATGCAATAAAAGGCACAAACCAAATAATTGAGATCCCTTGACGGGGCACAACATCCGCATGAAAAGCTATTTCTTGGCTATGCTCAGAAACAGAAATATCCTTGTTATTGTTCATTTATACCCTTTTTCTCGAAATTTTATGAAAGTAGTGGTGTTACTGTTTTTTATCCCATAATAGCCGGGCATCAAAACTCGTTGCAGCAAACATGCTAAAAATTACCGTTAAGGTAAAATAATTTATCGCGGGACCTGCCGCGACAGAGGTTATAAAGCCAAGCTCAACTACGGTAATCATGAGGGCAACCACGAAGACATCAAGCATTGACCATGGACCTAGTCGTTCAAGTATATGGTAGATTTTACTGTGCTTGTTGGGTTTTAAGCGTATGCCTGTATGTGCCTTATAAACTAACACAAATAGACCAATAATTTTTATTAAAGGTACAATGATACTCGCGGTAAAAATAATAACAGCAATGGGGTATAGCCCATGATCAATAAACTCACCGATACCTGACAAAATAGTTGCCTCGGTACCAATACCTAGTTGATAGACAATCATTATGGGATATAAGTTGGCGGGAATAAAGGCGATCAAGGCGGCAATACTCCACGCCAAAGTGCGTTGTAAGCTATTATTTTTTCGCTGATAAAATGATCCGTGGCAGCGGCTACAGTACTGTGGCTCCGCGGATAAGTTATTTAGTTTATAGCATTTGGGGCATAACGTGAGGCCAAGCTGTTTAGCGGTCTTCATCTTTACCCTGTGCGGTTGGAAATGCTGCTTCTAGTTTACGCCAAATATAGTCTTGATCAAGAGTTGCCGCTGACATAGTGGAGCAAATCAGCCAAAAAATAAAGGCTAATAAACCCAAGTTAACGGATAGCTCGGTATCATCAGTTAATTTATACATAGAAACCACAATACCTAGCATAAAGACATGGAGCATAACCCAGTGATCAAGGTGGTGATAGGCACGGAAAAAATTTAATAATGAGGGCTTTAAGTGATTATATTTAAAGCAATAGGAGAGATATAAAGCACCTAAAAGTCGAACAATAGGCACCGCAATAGCGAAAAGAAACACTAAGCAGGCAATCATAAAGAAACCACGGTCAATCAATACTAAAATACAATCAAATAAGGAGGCTTGATGAAATTGTCCTGCCAAGGTAACACCCATAATCGGGAGAAGAATGGCAGGTAACATAAAGATTAAGCCAGCAAGCGACCAATTAAAACTGCGGTTAATAGAGTCGACTTTTCGTTCTATTAACTTACTGCCACAACGTTTACATTTGGCCAGTTGACCTTGTTTTAAATGTGGCCTGTCATAAAGCGCATCGCATTGCCGACAAACGATCAATAAGTTGGACTGAATTTTATTGTTCATTTAGTAACTAGCCACTTGCTCGTTGTGAAAGTACAATAAAAAAAGCAGCGTTAAACGCTGCTTTTATAAAAGAGCTAATGAAGCCAATAAAACATCATTATTTTAATGACGTAATATATTGAGTCACGGCTTCAATATCAGCATCTGATAACTTAATCGCGATATTACGCATAATGCCATTGTTGTCATTACCACGACTTGCATTACGAAATTTAGTCAGTTGTGTTTTTAAGTAATCTTGACTTTGGCCAGTAAGACTAGGGAAGCCAGCTTGCTTCATGCCTTTACCCGCAATACCGTGACAAGCAACACATGCCGCTATACTGTTACCAGCATCACCACTAAGGTATAACTTATGGCCTATTTCGTTGGCTGTACCTGAGCCTACTTTACTACTTTGTACGGCAAAGTAAGCGGCTAAGTCATTCATGTCTTCTTTTGTTAATGCGGCAACCATACCTGCCATCACCGGATCTTTACGACTTCCTGATTTAAAGTCAGCAAGTTGCTTAGTCATATAGTTAGCACTTTGACCCGCAAGGCTAGGGTATATTGGTATTAAGCTATTACCATCGACACCGTGACATGTGGCACATATAGCTGATTTACTTTTCCCTAATGCTACATCACCAAGGTAAATTGCGGCGGCGGGCGTTGAAGAAACAATGTCAACATGACCCGCTATAGGTGCAGTGGTCGATGCTGTGCCTGTACTTGCATCTTGATTGGCGGAGGCCGCTGCTTGCTCGTTTGCACTGGGTAAACCAGAGAAATGTGCGGCTAAATCAGCGATATCTTCATCGGATAAATTTGCCGCCATTGGTGCCATTACGGCATCGGTACGAGCCCCTGATTTAAAATCTTTTAGTTGTTTGATAATATAAGCGTCATTCTGACCGGCAATATTAGGGAACATAGGGCTTGCACTAACCCCCGTAGGACCGTGACAGGCGCTACAAACACCCGATTTTTCTTTACCTGCGTTAGCATCTGCGGCTTGTACTGTACTTACTGAACTTAAAGCTATAAATAGCGAAAAGATAATTTTATTCATTGAGTTGCTCTCTGCTTGTCATTAATTACGTAGCTGTTAGTTATTATAGTCGCTATTTCATTAAAAAATGATAAAAAGTATAGATGGATATGACGACATTTTACACGAATATCTCCTTGGTGTAATAGTTGTAAAGAAAAAAGAGAACAAAAATACGGATATTCACTGCTTTGTACATTTTTTAATAATAAATACCATAAAAAACGTTATAATGGTGAAAATTTTAAACGAGTTACCCCCTTGCCCTCTATAAAGATACATTTAAGTAAAGCCACCTTTACTGTTAGCGCCCCTGATATTCGTCGCTTACCCACTGATTCTGGTATTGAAGTAGCCTTTGCTGGCCGCTCTAATGCAGGGAAATCTAGTGCTTTAAATACCCTTACCAATCAACGTGGTCTAGCTCGCATTAGTAAAACGCCAGGTCGAACTCAGCTTATTAATGTGTTTGAAGTAGCTGAGAATCGACGCCTTATTGATTTACCCGGTTATGGTTTTGCCAAAGTACCATTAGAAATGAAGAAAAAGTGGCAAAAAGCACTGGGTGAATATTTAGAAAAACGCCAAAGCTTAAAAGGCTTAGTTGTCTTAATGGATATACGTCATCCACTGAAAGAGCTTGATATGGACTTGATACAATGGGCAGCAGAGAGTGACTTACCTGTATTAGCGTTATTAACTAAGTGTGACAAGCTCTCTCAAGGTAAACGAAGTGCTGAAGTCTTAGCCGTGAAAAAAATATTATCCGCATTAGATGCGGATATTAAAGTACAGGCATTTTCTTCGCTTAAATATACTGGTTCAGAACAAGCCGATGCGGTTATTTGTAATTGGCTTGAACAAGATGATGAACAGCCAGAAGAAGGTTTAACAGAAATGACTGAAGACGAGTAATTTATAAGGTTTGGTATTATAGCTCATTGATATTTTAGTTATTATCTATGCATATACCATTTACTCGAAAGTCATGGAGAATACTGAGACATAACTGTTTAGTGGGGAGCCCCGCGCTGTTATCAATCTATCTCTCGTGAAAAAACATACGTTTCTATGACAATCGGAAAGTTAACCGAATGGTCGGTCAATAGAAAGCTGAGCGAGTAGTGCTGGCACTATCTTTCCTTCATCCAAAAACTGAATGCCCACATTAGAAACATCCTTGACATTACGACTGTTACATATACGAGCAGGGATTTTTACTTCACCATCTGTTGGGCTTTGTAAGCAAACAAAAATATCACGTTTATTGGTATTGATATCGGCGCTGCTGGTTGTAAAAGTGAAGCCACAACCCTTCGCTGAAATATCGCTAATGAAACCGTTAATTTGTGTGATTTTGTTGGTTAAATCTTCCAAGATAATGATGGCGGGCAAGTGAGTACTGTTTCTTTGCTGTTGACGTAACTGCCGATTTTCAATCTTTTTAGGGTATTCAATAAAAATAAGTTTTTCAGGGTATTGGGTGGTATGCCTAATGGCAGAGCGAAAAGCAAAACACTCACCTTTATTGCCTTCCATTAAGTAACGAGCAATGACGACGTTTCCCTCTACGAGTACGTCGCTATATTCAGAGGATCTCTTTACATTTGGATATTGTAAAATTATGTATTTGCCTATTTCATAACCAACTAAGGCAAGCCTTAACCGTACAGGTAAAGGGTGGTTAATTTGCAGGTCTATGTTTTCACCCGGCTGCAATTCAATGAGTTGAATGCACTCTTCAGGAATTATTTCAGACATCTATTTATTGTACATATGTGCGTTAATGTAAGCCATTATAATAACAAAGCGCTTCAAAGGTACAACAATCATTGTAAAAAAAAGGTTTTTTCGCTTTGTACACAGTGGTTTAGACCAAAAAAATCCTAATGTAACAGCATAAAACTAGCATGAAACTAGCATGAAACTAGCATGACACTGATATTTGTGATGGGAATGTTAGCTATTATTTTCGGTGCTGTTTTTTAGTCTCTTTGACTAAGGCAGCCTCAAACTCGTCAGGAAATAAGATGAAACCTTGATTCTCTTGGCTAGGGAAAGTGACTAAGGCTAATTCATCATCGGTTAAACCTGTACTCCAGTGGCTATACCACTTACTTAATGGGATAGCCTCTGCTTTACAATGTTGCCATTCATCAGTTGCCCAGCGCTGGGCAAATGCTTCATTTGGCCATACAGGAACACAATCTTCCTCTTCACTATTTAGCATTACGCAACCATGCTCATCTGCTAAAATCCAAATCTCTTTGTTGCTAACCACTTGTTGGAGTAGATAATTTAAGCGTTTTTCTTCATTGTAATTTTCTATTGTCTTGAGTTGCTCAGTAGTAAATAGCATAACGGCTTTTAGTCTTTAAAAATAAGTAGCTACTTTACCGCGATAAAGCCAGTCAGACAACTAACTCAATAATTCAGCTAAGAGGGCGTGCATCATTTGGTGCAAAACTCGTCGGTCTGCTAAAATATTATGCTTGAGTCGCTTGCCATAGGTATGTAAGTTAATGATATTAATACTATAAGCTTAAAGTTAGATGTTGATTGAAAGGAGGTTGTTGAGTGTGGCGTAGTTACTGATATCAATTAGGGTGAATTTCAGGCAAAAAAAACCGATAACAAAGTTATCGGTTATTAGCTATGAGGAAAGCTAGAATATACAATTATTACAACTAGTGTTCGCTAAGGAACAAGATGAACTATAGAGTATATACTCTATAGAAGCAAGGTAAATTGTCATTTTATTTTGCTATTGTTTTTTATAACAGTAACTTCTCCTAAAATACCGACTGTTTTATTAACCTCTTGGCGGACATTTTTGATTAATACCCGTTCCATTAATTAGGTGCTCTACTTTACTGCGTAGAGTTAGTGGATTGCTATAAGAGCACAATAAAAAACGGCGAGGGATTTGGTGATTTAGCACGCATACAGTAAACTACCAGTAATTATCGTTTTAAGTGAAAATACTATGTCAGCCAAGGATCAAAATTCTCAAGCGAGTGATTTATCAGACAGTCCCTCAAAATCTATTGATGCCGATAACCAAAATACAACGCATTTCGGTTATAAAACGATAGAAAAAGATGAAAAAATCTCAATGGTAACAGGCGTTTTTGACTCTGTGGCCAAGCAATATGATGTAATGAATGATTTAATGTCATTTGGCATTCATCGTTTATGGAAACGCTTTACCATTGATGCGAGCGGTGTACGCCCAGGTAATACTGTGTTGGACTTAGCGGGTGGTACTGGCGATCTAACGGCTAAGTTTTCTAAGTTAGTTGGCCGAGAAGGTAAGGTTATTTTAGCTGACATTAACAGTTCTATGCTGAATGTTGGTCGAGACAAATTACGCGATAAAGGTTTAGTTCAAAATATTGAATATGTGCAAGCGAATGCAGAATACTTACCCTTTGAAGAGAATACCTTTGATATAGTCACCATTGCCTTTGGTCTACGAAATGTGACCGATAAAGATAAGGCCTTACGCTCAATTTATTCCGTGTTAAAGCCAGGGGGTCGTTTACTCGTTTTGGAATTTTCAAAGCCTGAGAATGAGTTACTGAATAAAGTGTATGACTTCTATTCATTTAACATATTACCTAAAATAGGCGCACTGGTCGCTAAAGATGGTGACAGCTACCAATATCTAGCCGAGTCAATTCGTATGCATCCCGATCAAGAAACCTTAAAAAGTATGATGGAGAATGCTGGCTTTGAACAAACCACCTTTAAAAACTTAACGGGTGGTGTAGTCGCCTTGCACAAAGGTTATAAGTTTTAATTATGCCACTTAGACCTAATATCAGCGCTAAGTTAAGTGATCATTTGCTATTGCCGCAGGTTGTCACGGCAGCCATTGAGAGGGTTATTAACAAAGCATTAAGTTTAAATAATAAACCAATCTTCTTTACTGCGGTTGTCCAAAAAACACTGATACTCGAATTAACTGAACTGCCATTTGCGTTATGTTTTACTGTTAATAACAGACCTAATTCAGCAGAAATCATGGTGAGAACACAGGCTGAACATAACGACTGTACTATCAAAACCAGCATGAGTTCGTTAAAAAAATTAAAAGCAAAGCAGTCTATTACGCAATTAATCAAGCAAGACGAATTAGATGTGACAGGTGATATCAAAATAGCGCAACAATTCGCTAGTATTGCTCAAGCACTCGAAATTGATTGGCAAACAGAACTGGCAAAACACCTCGGTGATGTACCAACGCATAAATTATTACATTTCGGCGATAAAATTGTACAATCACTTACGACTAAAGGTAAGCAACTTGAAGCTGATATTGGCGAGTATTTAGTACATGAAAAACGTTTAGTTGTTACCCGAAATCAAATAAATATTTTTAACCAACAGGTTAAAGAAGTGGCCAGTGCGGTTGATGACTTGTCTCTTCGCATCACTAAACTGGTCGCTAATATGGCAGAGCCTAGTGATTAATACCGCGAATACTCGTGCCACTAATTTAATGCAACTAACTTTAACGCATAGGAAATAATAATCACCGTGAGTAGCAAACGTCTTTATCAAATAGTTAAAACCTTCTTGAATTTTGGTTTAGACAAAGTGATACCCGCAGATCTGTTGCCTTGGTATGCAAAAGTTGCTAGGCACAGTTTATTTTGGCTGCAATGTAAGCATAAAGACAAAACAGCAGAACAACGCTTTCGTTTAGCTATAGAAGCCTTAGGGCCTGTTTTTATTAAATTTGGTCAAATGCTGTCAACAAGACGAGATTTATTACCGCCCAAATTGGCGGATGAATTGGCATTATTACAAGATCAAGTCACACCCTTTGATGGTGAGCAAGCAAAAGCACTGATCATTTCGGCTATGGGGATCGATATTTTTGAACAGCACTTTAAAGATTTTGATCTTATGCCTTTGGCATCTGCTTCTATTGCACAAGTTCATACCGCCACATTACTCTGTGGTGATAGCGATAAAGATATAGTTATTAAGGTGTTACGACCTAATATCAGCGAAACCATTTTAGCTGATATTAACGTCATGTCGCTGTTTGCCAGCATCGTCGCGCGTTGGTTGCCCGATGGTAAACGCCTTCGCCCAAAAGAAGTTGTCGAAGAGTACCGTAAGACCATATTAGATGAACTCGATCTGAACCGTGAAGCGGCAAATGCTATTCAACTAAAGCGTAATTTCGAGCAAGGAAGTGAGTTCGATAAAGCATTATACGTACCTGAAATTTATAGTGAGTATTGCTTTGAAAACGTCTTAGTTATGGAACGTATTTACGGTATAGGTGTCGGTGATATTGACACCTTAAACCAGCTTGGTGTCAATATGAAATTACTAGCAGAGCGGGGTGTAGAGGTCTTCTTTACCCAAGTTTTTCGTGATAGTTTTTTTCATGCTGACATGCACCCAGGCAATGTTTTTGTTGATGTGACTAATCCTGACGATCCAACGTGGATAGCTATTGATTGCGGTATTGTTGGCACGTTAAACCGTGAAGATAAACGTTATTTAGCCGAGAATTTTGTCGCCTTTTTTAATCGTGATTACCGTAAAGTAGCCCAATTACATGTTGATTCAGGCTGGGTGCCAGCATGTACCAGCGTTGATGAGTTTGAGTTTGCTATTCGCACCGTCTGTGAGCCTATCTTCAATAAACCCTTGTCAGAAATATCTTTTGGAAACGTGTTAGTTAACTTATTCAATACCGCCCGAAAATTTAATATGGAAGTGCAACCACAGCTTGTTTTACTGCAAAAAACCTTATTGTATATTGAGGGCTTAGGTCGGCAACTTTACCCGCAATTAGATTTATGGCAAACCGCAAAACCCTTTTTAGAAAATTGGGTGAAAGAGCAAATGGGAGTCAAAGCGGTCTTTCGTAAAATTAAAGAAAGCCTACCTTTTTGGAATGAAAAACTGCCTGAAATGCCAGACCTAGTATACGACTATCTCAAAACTAGCCGAGATAATCAGCACCAGCAAACACAGATAATGCAGACTATGCTGTTACAGCAAAGTAAACAAAACAAACGTGTTATTTATAGCGTGCTTGTTGCTGCAATGATTATTGCGGGAGCCATTTTCTTTAGCCATTAACGATATGACTCGTTGCTGCTTTCTTAAAGTGGGTATTTCTCTCAATAATTTGACATTAAAAAGCCCTGATAAACAGGGCTTTTATTGGACCTTTTTGAGGCGAGGTATAAATGCTAAGGCTTAAGGAAGAGCCACTATCCAGTTGCTATTTTCAAACCATTTCTTTTGTAAAGCATCTATCATGCCCATTTTTTCATAAGTTGTTAGATAATTACGAACAAAATTATCAAGCTCAGGGTTATTTAATGGTATAGCAATACCGATAGGCTCAATAGAAAGTGGTTTCTTAGAGGTTACTAAACCTGTACCAGGGTTACGTAAAACAGACAACTTACAAATAGCCATATCAGCCACAAGTATATCGGCTTTGCCTGCTAATAATAACTGAACACCTTCTTTATAATTACTGATAGTGCTTAGGCTAGCTTTAGCCATTTTACTTTTAACAAACGCTTGGCTGGTGGAGTTTTCTAGTGCAATAATGCGGTTGTTTACATTGTTAAAGCCTTCCTTAGCGACTCTTTCCATCACGTCACGGGTTGTTAACATCGATTTGCCTGAAACATTATAAGGACCAATAAAAGTAACTAATTGTGAACGTGGTGCTGTAATCGCCATACCCGAAATAATCATGTCAGCTTTGCCGTTATTTAAGGTGGTTATTAATTTACCAAACGGTACTTCTACTATTTCAAGATCGACCTGCATTGCTAATGCTAATGCACGGGCTAAATCTACATCAAACCCCATTAAGTTTTTGTTACGATCTAGTACGTTATAAGGCGGTTGATCGCCAGACATGGCTACTTTTAGCACACCACTATTAATAATATCGGCAAAAACGTCATTGCTTGCTTTAGCTTGAACCGTAGTAGAAAACATAACCATTGTGGCCATTAATAAAGCCACTGTCCCTGTTTTTTTTAAAAAATTAATCATAAAATCCTTTATTCCTTGATTGTTATACATGGTAAAATCCGAGCTTAGGTTACTAACAGAGCCGCGCGATGTCTATCGCTAAATTATCAAAATATTTTGTTTTTTTTATTACCGCGGCACATTTTTCTTCAATAATCACCTTTAGTTAGGCATATTATTGGCTTGGCTGATCCACAGCAACTCTGGGGGGATCCTAGGCCGTAAACTCATTCTTTGGCTTTCGCAAGTTGAGCACGTAAACTTGCCATGCCTTGTTTATTTGATTGTTCTACATGAGCTCTGTTTTTTTCTTACTTGCGCTTTGTTTTTGGTAATAGCGGCCAATTTAAATCATCTTGCGCTAGCTGCTGAAATAATTCGTACAATCATTGGCTTGTTACTATTTCTTGGCTTCTTTGGCTTTCGCTAATTGTGCACGTAAACCTGCCATACCTTGTTTATTTGATTGTTCTACATGAGCTTCAGTTTTTTTCTTGCTGGCGCCTAACTCCCAATTTAAATCATCTTGGGGTAATTCATACAAGAATCTGCTTGCTTCGGTACGTGTCACTTCGCCAAATTGTCTGCGCTCTTTAGCGTAAGTAAAGATTAACTCACGTTGTGCGCGAGTAATGCCCACATAGGCAAGGCGACGCTCTTCCTCTACACTACCCTCATCAATACTGTTTTGGTGGGGTAATAAACCCTCCTCCATTCCAATAAGAAAAACAAAGGGGAATTCCAGCCCTTTAGAAGCGTGCAATGTCATTAATTGTACTTGGTCGTTACTGTCTTCTTCCTCATTGCGCTCCATCATATCGCGTAAGGTTAAACGGGTAACAATTTGCGGTAAGGTCATTGGCTCATCATCATCCGTGCCTTCAAGCATTTGTGTGACCCAGCTAAACAACTCGGTAACATTTTTCATGCGCATTTCGGCGGCTTTGGCACTGGGTGAAGTCTCGTAAAGATAATCTTCATAATTAATTTCACGAATCATTGAGCGTAATACTGCCGCGGTATCACCCCGTTCAGTTTGGTCACCAATATCAACTAACCATTGCGTGAATGCTTGCATTTTCATTAAGCTACGACCCGTAAGTGTTTGCTCTAAGCCCAGCTCAAAACTGGCAGCAAACATACTTATTTGGCGCATATTGGCGTATGTGCCTAGCTTTTCTAAGGTCGCAGGCCCGAGTTCACGTCTAGGTACATTCACTATACGTAAAAAAGCATTATCATCATCAGGATTAACTAAAACACGTAAGTAGGCCATCACATCTTTAATTTCTGACCGTGAGAAAAAGGAAGTGCCACCACTTATTTTATAAGGAATTCGATTTTGCATCAGTGCTTTTTCAAGTAAGCGAGATTGATGATTACCACGATAAAGCACAGCATAATCTTTATATTGACTGCGATTCATAAAACGATGCCCAATAAGCTCGCCAATAACACGCTCAACTTCATGATCTTCATTTTTTGCCTGTAGCACTCTCAGTTCAACCCCGTAGGCCAGTTCACTATATAATGCTTTTTTATAAACATGCGGGTTATTGGCTATGAGTATGTTGGCACATTTTAAGATGCGACCACTTGAGCGATAATTTTGTTCTAATTTAATCACCTTTAAATCAGGGAAATCTTTACCCAGTAATACGAGGTTTTCTGGCTTAGCCCCGCGCCATGAGTAAATAGATTGGTCATCATCGCCGACTACTGTTAATCGACCGCGTTCGCCAGTGATGTTTTTAACTAATTCATACTGACTCGCGTTAGTATCTTGGTATTCATCTACTAATAAATAGCGAATTTTCTGTTGCCAACGCGCACGCACTTCAGGGTAGTGTTTTAGTAAAAGTGTTGGAATTAAAATTAAATCATCAAAATCTAAGGCATTATATGCTTTCATATGTTTATGATAGCGCTGGTAAAACGCTGCATATTCACTGCTGTCAGCATCATTTGCTATTTTGATCACGTCATCAGGTAATAATAAGTCGTTTTTCCAATTTGAAATCTTGCTTTGCAACCGACTGAGTAAATCTTTATCTCCATCAAGTTCATCAAGGGTCAAATCTTTTAATAATGCTAACGAGTCTTGATCATCAAATAAGGTAAAACCTGGCTTATAACCGAGGGTTTTAATTTCGCGGCGGACAATGTCAAGGCCAAGGGAATGAAAGGTAGACACGGTTAAACCACGGGTAAGATCGCGGCCGAGCATTTTTTGAATACGCTCTTTCATTTCACGAGCGGCTTTATTAGTAAAGGTTACCGCGGCAATATTGCGTGCTTTGTAATCACACTTTTGAATGAGGTAAGCAATTTTTTGACAAATAACCCCCGTTTTTCCTGAGCCAGCACCCGCTAAGACTAGGCATGGGCCACTGACAAATTTTACGGCTTCATTTTGTCCAGGATTGAGTTTCATTACTTTTTTAGCTACTTTATTCAGATTAATGTTAGTGAGGTGATTTTACCTGTTTTTAGTCATTGGCAAAACAGTTACAATGATAACAAGGACGATTTGATGAGAAATTATAATGATTAATGCAAAAAAACTTGAAGAAATTGCTAAACAAGTAACCGATTCTATTCCGCAAGGGGTGAAAAACATGGCAAGTGACTTTGAAGAGAAAGCTAAATCTGTTTTGCAAAATAAATTATCACAGCTTGATGTGGTGTCACGTGAAGAGTTTGATGTGCAAACACAAGTGCTGATTAAAACACGTGCTAAAATTGTAGCGCTTGAAGCGAAGTTAGCGGAGCTAGAAAAACGGTTATCTTGAGCCTGTGAATAACTATTATCTTTACTCTAAAAAACATACTTTTTATACTCTTTTAAGGACGAAATTATTTCATGCCATCTTCTAAAATTGCCTTAACGTCAGGCCCCTCTGCAATTACTTGTTTCAAAGCTTATGATATTCGCGGAAAGTTGGGTGAACAATTGAATACGGATGTTGCTTATCGTATTGGCCGTGCCTTTGCACAACATACCAAGGCAAAAACCGTGGTGGTTGGTGGTGATATTCGCTTAACCAGTGAAGCGCTAAAACAAGCCTTAGCCGATGGCTTAATGGCAGGTGGCAGCAACGTTATTGATTTAGGTTTGGCAGGAACAGAACACATTTATTTTGCGACGAGTCACTTACAATGCGATGGTGGTATTGTCGTTACCGCAAGTCATAACCCTATTAATTACAATGGTATGAAGCTAGTGCGAGAGCATTCGAAACCCATTAGTGGCGATACTGGGCTTTTTGATATTCAAGCCTTGGCTGAAAAAAACAACTTTGTTGACGTTGCTACACTGGGTACCTTAACAACCCTTGATATTACCAAACCATACACTGAGCACTTGTTAACTTATATCGATGAGAAAAACATTACTCCGTTAAAACTGGTTGTTAATGCGGGTAATGGTACTGCAGGCCCCGCGCTTGATGCCATTGAAAGTGCCTTTAATGCCTTAAATGTTCCGATTGAATTTATTAAAGTACATCATCAACCTGATGGTAATTTCCCTAACGGTATTCCCAATCCCTTACTGGTAGAGAACCGTGCCGCGACGAGTGATGCGGTTATTAAACATGGAGCGGATATGGGCATTGCCTGGGATGGTGATTTTGACCGTTGTTTCTTGTTTGATGAACAAGGTAAATTTATTGAAGGTTATTATATTGTTGGTTTATTAGCCGATAATTTTTTAAGTAAAGTTGACGGTAGCAAAGCCGAAGCAAAAATTATTCATGACCCGCGCTTAACTTGGAACACTATTGATATTGTCGAAAAAGCTGGCGGTCAAGCCATTCAAAGTAAAACAGGTCATGCCTTTATCAAAGAACGCATGCGTAGTGAAGATGCCATTTATGGTGGAGAAATGAGCGCTCATCATTATTTCCGTGATTTTTTCTATTGTGATAGCGGTATGATCCCTTGGTTACTCATTGCCGAACTGGTTTGTTTACGTAAACAGCCACTCTCTAGCTTAGTGAAAGAGCGCATTGCTGCTTACCCTTCATCGGGTGAAATTAATAATACTATTGCCGATCCTAAAACCGCTATCGCCCGTGTGTTTGACTTTTATCAAGCGCAAGCGCAGGTGATAGATAAAACGGATGGCATTAGTATGGAGTTTGGTCATTGGCGCTTTAATTTACGTAGTAGTAATACCGAACCCGTGGTTCGTTTAAATGTAGAGTCTAAAGGTGATGAGGCCTTAATGCAGGAAAAAACAAAGCAGGTATTAGCTTTGTTATTAGCTGAGTAGACTTTTTCGTGGCTGAAAATGCTCAATACTCGTATCATGCGCTGTCATTTACTGAGTTTATTGATCTGTATAAAGTGCAAGATAAGCAGGCAATACCCAAGGCAAGGTTATTTGAATTAACCTTGCCTTGGCTTGAGGCAACACGCGCGTATATGTTGCCAAAAAACAGTCACGTTATTGTCCATTGTTTATTTCAAGACAACGCAGAAAATGCAGCCAATGAGCCAACTTTAACCCTCGCTTGGCCACTAATACATAAAAAGGTAGTACCGCAACATTCAGTACAGCGAGCTTTTCTATGCGGTAAAAATAAAACCTCACCCGCACAGATTAGCTCACTGAGTAGTTTTTATGCGTCCATTGCCGAGCCCATATTTTTTACTCCACCCGTTAAAGAAAACGTAAAGCGGCTATTTTCTTATATTACTCAACAAAACCCATGGCGAAATATGCAACTGGGGCCTTTTGAACCGGGGGTAATGACACAAGCACTCGTTGAGTATTTCCCTTACCAAAGAAAGCTTTCAACAACGGGTAACGTATATCAAACAGGGATCAGTGGTTACGCTGAGTATTATCAACAAAGACCAAGCCAGCTACGTAATACTCTTAAAAGGCGCGCGAAAAAACTTGTTAAAGCGCACGCGTACCGCACAGAAATAATTACTCATATTGAGCATTTTTCTTCAGCGTTTGAAGCATATAAAACAATTTATCAACAAAGCTGGAAGGGAGATGAATTTAGCTTTAAATTTATCGAGCAGGTTTGCTTAGCCGCATTAGCTGAAAATAAATTGCGTTTAGGGCTCTTGTTTGTTGATGATGAGCCTGTAGCGGCACAACTTTGGTTTTTACAATCCTTTATGCCGCTTTCTCAGTCATTTCCTCAGAAATATTCTAAACTATCATCAGGACAGGCAGTCAATGGCAATCATGTAGGAAGCGATAAGCTTGAGTCGTTGCAAACAACCGCGTCAATATTTAAGCTGGCTTACCTCCCACAATATCAACAGTACTCTGTTGGTTCTCTTCTGTCTTTAGCCTTATCTGAACATGTTATCATTCAAGATAAAGTCAGCAGTATTGAATTTGGCATGGGCAGTGAGCCCTATAAAAAAGACTGGTTAAGCGAGTATAGAACACGAGAAATATACCAAGTTTTTAATTCTAATGGTATTTATGGTAAATTAGCCATTATTCGCAAATTAATACTGTCGCGCTTAGTTAATTTTTTTATCAAGGAAAGAAAATAAATAATGACTTCTGTACAAAACAGCCCGCAATTGAATCAACCAAAAAATCAAAAAGCCGCAAGGCAAATTACCAAGCAACTGATCACCTTGCTTAGGGGGATTATTCCTAATTATGAGGATGGTTTTTGGCATGCGGATACCGCATTGTTTGGCGCTATCGCTGAGTTTGATTCTATGGCGTTGGTGACCCTTATGGGTGAAATAGAAGACTCGTTTGATATTAGCTTTGACGATGACGATATCAGTGCAGAAAATTTTTCCTCGGTTACCACACTAACCGAACTCGTGCTTGAACGTAGTTAACTGTTTTGGCAAAGGTATCAACCCAGGTTGAATTTTATCAAGGCACTAAGGCTAACTTGTTTCGGATCATAAGAACACCGAAGCAAATACGCGCCCATCTATTATTTATTGCCCCATTGTTTGAGCAAGCGAATCAAACTCGTCATCATGTCACACGTTCTGCGATGAATGCCTACCATCAAGGTATACAAAGTATTGTCTTTGACCATTACGGTACGGGTGATAGTCAAGGTGAGTTAATTGATGCGAGTTTGAGCTTGTGGCAGCAAGACATTCTTAAACAGTTACTCGAACTAAAAAAACACTCTAATCAAGCGGTTTACCTCTCCTTACCCTTGTCCGCCGTATTGTTACTATCTAATGAAATAGTACAACAGCTCGATGGTGTCATGCTGTTGCAACCAAACTTTAAGGGTAAGCGTTTTATTCAACAATTTAAGCGCCTAGCCCTCGCAGCCAATTTAACCCAAAGTCATAATGCTAAAGAAGCGGTAACCGTGGCAAAGCCGATTGTTGAGATTGCTGGATACCTCATAACGCCTCATTTGTTAGATGAATTAGCCGGGCAGAGCTTAACTAAACTTGCCGACTTTACTCTTGACAGTTATTGGTTTGAGTGGCTAGGAGGGGCGGAAGTTTTAAGTCTGGGTAGGGCTAAGCAGCAAGAGGAATTTGCCCGTAAAAATGATAAGTTATGGGTAACAAACATTGACGATGTTAAATTTTGGCAAGCTACAGAGTTACAAGTGGCGTCAACATTCTTAACGCAAGAGCGGGTAGCTTTTTCACAGATAGTCACATATAAGTCAGCATCCAATAAAGCGTTAAATGCAGAACTACAGCAAGCATTCAACCCAAAAGTAGCACATGAGCTAAAGCGATGATGAGAGAGCAAGGTGTTATTTTTAACAGTCATGGCAAACAACTTATTGCCATTGAGCATTTGCCTGCGCCTATAAAAGACACAAAGCCAAGTGAACTTGAGCCTAAAGCCGTTAAAAAAGGGGTGATTATTGTTGTTGGCGGCCCACAAACACGCGTTGGTAGCCATAGGCTCTTTGTTTATTTAGCTCGTGCATTGGCTGAGCAGGGGGTTACGGTATTTCGGTTTGATTATAGTGGTGCCGGGGACAGTGAGGGAAAGGTGAGTACATTTACCGATATTCAAGGAGATATTGATGCGGCTATTCAAACTTTTCAACAACGCCATAGTGATATTGAAATGATAGCGTTATGGGGGTTATGCGATGCAGCCTCGGCTATTTTGCTTTATGTGAATGAATATCCTCAGGTAGTGAAAATAAAAAAAGTATTTTTAGTCAATCCTTGGGTTAGACAAGAACACACGCAAGCGAAAACTTATTTACGCTCCTATTATATGAAGCGATTTTTGAGTAAAATTTTCTGGTTAAAGTTGTTTTCTGGAAAAGTACCCGTCAAAGCGGTTTATCGCGATATTCAAGCCTTTCATCAGCAAAGCCTATCAGCTAATACGCTGAATAACCAAGTAAATTTTGTTACTAATATGCGGCAAGGGCTGAGAAAATTTACCGGAAAATGTCATGTGTTATTAAGCGGTAACGATTTAACGGCGAATGAATTTAGCTTATTAATTAAAAATAATAAGTCTTGGCGTGAAATAACCGCTTGCGATAGTATCGAGGTAGAATCAATTCGCCATGCGGATCATACTTTTTCTCAACGAGGTAATAAAAATCAATTAATTAAAATAACATGTCAGGCTTTAGTCAAAGTATAAAGATTAAGAAAAATGACTTAAACTCTATGGCTTGTCATATTAAGTGCTTACACTTGCAAATAAAATTATCTACATTTAAAAATTTTTAAGGACGAAAAATGAAAATAGGGATTATCGTTGGCACCCGCCCTGAAATAATCAAAATGGCACCCGTTATCCGCGAATGTAAAAAGCGTGGTATTGCCAGTTTTATTATCCACTCTAATCAGCATTATTCTCAAGAAATGGATAGTATATTTTTTAAAGAATTAGAGTTACCGGCACCGGATTATAATTTAGGCGTGGGCTCAGGGTTACATAGTAATCAAACGGGTAATATTTTAATTGAAATGGAGCCTATTTTATTACAAGAAAAACCGGATGTGGTGTTAGTGCAAGGTGATACTAATACCGTCTTAGCAGGTGCTTTGGCCGCGACTAAACTTGATATCAAGGTTGGGCATATAGAGGCTGGCTTACGAAGTTATGACCGCACTATGCCGGAAGAAACCAACCGAATTTTAACGGATCACATGAGTGAGTACTTATTTGCAGTTGGTCCTAACCAGCACGCTATCTTGGCTAAAGAAGGCATAGATAGCGATAAAATATTTACCGTAGGAAACACGGTTTCTGACTCGCTATTTCAACATTTAGATATTTCAGCAAGTACCAGTACAATCTTAGCTGATTTAGGTGTCACTTCGGGTGAATACTTTTTAGTGACTGCGCACAGAGCATCTAATGTTGATGTGTCTGCTAATCTACTCGAATTATTAGCGTTATTTGATAAATTGCATGCCAAGTATAGCCAAACCATCGTATGGCCAATTCACCCTAGAACCCAAGCTAAATTGAAAGAATTCTCAATTGAATTACCTCGCTATTTACAATTAATTCCCCCTGTTGGTTATTTAGATTTTATTCAATTACAAAAACATGCTCAGTTAATTTTAACCGACTCTGGTGGTATTCAAGAAGAGGCGTGTTTATTAGGTGTACCTTGTATCACTTTACGTGAAAACACAGAACGTCCTGAGTCCATTGAAGTGGGTGCTAATATTCTCGTTGGTCGAGATGCCGATAAAGCCTTAGCGGCGGCAGACCAATGGCTGGCCAGTGATGTGGGGAGTTTTAGTTGGGCAAACCCTTTTGGCGATGGTCATGTAGCTGAAACAATTTTAGATATTATTACCAATACCGTACCTAATACCCTCGATATTGAAATTACGGCTAAAAACGAAACCATAAGTGTTATAGGTATGGGGTACATGGGCTTGCCTATAGCCAGTTTATTAGCGGAAGCCGGGTATCATGTTACCGGTGTTGATACAAATAGCGATAAAGTTACCGCAATTAATGCGGCACAATGCCCATTTGATGAAATCGGTTTACCGGCACTGATCACCAAAGTTGTTTCACAAGGCTTCTTAACCGCGAGTACGGAACTTTGTTCGAGTGAAACTTATTTAGTTGCTGTACCAACACCGCACAAAGAGGGTAGCTGTGACCGTAGTTATGTTTTTAGTGCGGTTGATGCCATTGCTAAAGTGGCTAAAAATGGCCAAATCGTGATTATTGAATCTACCATTTCTCCACAAACAAGTTTAGCCGTAGCAAAACGCTTTGCAGAGGCAGGTTTAGCTATTGATGTTGTGCATTGTCCAGAGCGAGCTATTCCTGGGCAGACGTTGCACGAGCTAGTGCATAATGACAGGATCATCGGTGCTGCCAGTCCAAGCGCACAACAAAAAGCTAAAACAGTGTACCAAAGTTTTGTTAAAGGAGAGGTGTTCTTAACCGATTTAACAACAGCAGAATGCATTAAGTTAGTTGAAAATACTTCTCGTGATGTAGGTATTGCTTTTGCTAATGAGTTATCTCAAATATGTGAAGAACTTGAGGTTGATGTTTATGAGGTTATTCGCTTAGCTAACCGTCATCCAAGAGTTAACGTATTGACCCCCGGTCCTGGTGTGGGTGGGCATTGCATTCCTATTGATCCCTGGTTTTTAGTTGAAAATACCAACGCGGGTGAGCTTGTTCGTTTAGCGCGTACTATTAATGATAAGCGGCCGAGACTCGTTGCCCAGAAAGCATTGGCTCTATTGGGTAACGACTTATTAGGTAAAAAAGTGGGTATTTTAGGTGTCGCCTATAAAGCGAATGTTGATGATTGTCGTGAGTCACCAGCCGATGCCATTCTTGCGCACTTTAATGAAGTCGGTGTTGAAGTTAATTACCATGATCCCTTTGTGTCCAATTGGCAGTGTGAACGCCAAGAAACGATTAATGCTATTGATAACTGGGCAGACATACTCATTTTGGTTACCGACCATGAGTGCTATCGCAACTTAAATCTATCGAGTCCCTTGTTTAATACCCGAGCTTAGAACAAACAAAATGCATTAAACACATTTAGACCAATCTTCATAGGAAAGTGATTGGTCTAAGTGTGTTATTAGGGAGTCAGTGCTATACCTACTAGGTGTTTTATTCAAAACAGTAACGAGTAGAAAAAGACAAGGAAAGTTCGATATGAAATATGTAAAAATTTCTTTATGTTTAAGTGTGGCTCTGCTAATAAATGCCTGTAGTGAGCAAATCTCTGTTGGCTCCCATCTGAAAAGTGCAAAAATCTACCTCAGTAAAAATAAAACCAATGAAAGTATTATTGAATTAAAAAATGCTATTCGAGCAGATAACAAAAATGCGGAAGCGCGGTTTTTATTAGGTAAAACGTATTTAAACTTAGGCGAGGGAACCGGAGCCGTTAAAGAGCTTGAGCGAGCTCATCAATATAGCTATCCAGCAAATAAAGTACTGCCACTGCTGGCTCGTGCTTATATATTAACGGATAGTGATCTTGATGTTTTAGCCTTGAGTGATGCGGCGAAGGGGCTTGCTAACGAAGAGCTCAGTCATTACTTAGCGTATAAAACGTTAGCAGCATTACGCAGTGAGCAATTAGAACAAGCGAAAGAAAGTGCCGCTTTAGCGCAGTCTATAGCGCATCAAGGCGTCTATGGCATGTTGGCTTTAGCCTATTTAAAGCTTTCAGAAGGTCAGTATGATGAAGTGAAAACATTAACTTTACGGATATTGACAATCAACGAGAAAGACGTTGATGCGCTGATGTTACAAGGACAAGTCTCCATGGTAACAAAGGAGTATCAGCAGGCTGCCGCTAGTTTTAAGCAATTTTTAAGCTTACAGCCTCGCTCGGGTGTTGTGCAGCTACAGTTGGCCGATGCCTTACTTAAATTAGGGCAAGATGATGAAGCTGAAAAATATGCCGATAATATATTAGCAAAAATTGCTAGCCAACCCTTCGCTCATTATATTAAGGCCATGGTCGCTTTTAACCGAAAGACTTTTGATAAAGCGAGTGAACATGCGGAATTAGCGTTATCAACAAACTTCAATCCACTTAATTTAAAACTTGTTGCGGGAGCCAGTGCCTTTTATTTAAAAAATTGGCAACAGAGTTACCGTCACCTAATCTCAGTTGTTAAATACCTACCCAAAGATCATCAAGCCAAACGTATGTTAGCTGTTACGCAGCTAGAACTAGGTTTAGTGGATGAAATAAGTGCCACCATTGGTGATTTTGAAGGAGGAGAAACTGGTGATGCGCAATTTCTCTCTGCCATGAGTTATAAATTACTAGAGATGGGTGCTTTAGAGGAGGCAAAAGAAATACTGGCAAAGAATGAACGATTTGCGTCAAGTAATGCGAGTGATAATACCAGACAAGGTCTCTTGAAATTAATGATGAATGACCCTTCGGGCATTCAAAATTTAGAAGATGCCATTGTACTAGACCCAGAGTTCATTGAGGCTGAACTGGCGTTAGCTTATGTTGCACTGCACAGTGAAGATGTCGATAGAGCACGAGAAATAGCGATAAAATGGCAAGCCAAGTATCCTGAAAAAGAAGGGGGTTATAACTTAATGGCAAGTATTGCGATTCTGGATGAAAAATACGACCAAGCAGAAGCGTTATTAAAACAAAGTTTAACGATAGCACCAGATAATCTTATAGCCTTAACAGAACGGCTTAGGCTAGCTCGTCAACAGAAAAATGAACCATTGAGCCAGCAACGCGCTGAATACTTAATGACAATCGCGCCGAATAATAATAAGGCATTAAGACATTATTTTGGCGTTTATCGCAATGAAATGGCATTAGGGAAATTACAAGATGCTTATCAGGCGAATAAAGCGGATATTAATAAAGCACTTTTAGTCGCTGAAGCCATGATGAGTTTAGAGCAATACAAGGAAGCGGAAAGTTTACTGGCAAGCTTAAGTGAAAACCCTAAGCTATCAAAGCGCTATTGGAAGTTAGTGCTTTTTAACTATAAAAAGCAAAATAAAATTGAAAAAATTCAATTAACCTTAGAAAACTGGTTAAAAGCAAGCCCTTATCATCTAGAACCCGTTGTCCTATTAACCACTTTACATGTTAATGGTGGCGATAATGAACGAGCATTAAATGTGGTCAAACGAGGTTTAGCTTACCATAAAGATAACCAAGTACTGCAATGGGTAAAAATGCAATTGCTGCTTAAGAGTAAAAAAATAATTGCCGCTAAAACGCTCTATAAAAAGCTTGCTGCGTCTGATCTTAATGAGGCATTAAAGCAGGGCATTCTCGGTAGGATTTATTTATTAGAAGAAAAATACGGTCTAGCGGTTTCAAAGCTTGCTACGCTTTATCGCCGTTACCCGAACAGTCAAAATTCGGTGTATTTAGCGCGTGCTTATATTGGTCAAGAAAAAGAGCCTAAAGCCGTCGAGATATTGGAGCACCAATTAACCCTTGATGAAAATGATAATCAAATTAAAACTATGTTGGCGAGTATTTATCTTAATGGTGATACCAATAAAGCCATTGGTCTTTATGAAAATATTGTTAAAAAGCAACCGAAAAATGTTATTGCACATAATAATTTGGCTTGGTTGTATCTAGAGCAAGGCAAGATGGAGCAAGCACTGGAGCATGCTCAATACGCTTTTGAGTTAGCGCCTCACATCGCTAATGTTACCGATACCTATGGAAAAATTTTACTTAAATCAGGGGATAAAAGATCGGCGCTAAAATATGCGGCTAAAGCTTCAGAGCTAGCAAAGGGCAAGGATATCGATATACAGCTTAATTATGCTGAAGCGTTAATTGCTAACAATCGTTCAAACGAAGCAAAAGGCTTATTAGGAGATATATCACCCGAAACGGATGAACAGTCTAAAATAAAAGTGGCATTACAAATTCAATTGTAACTTAGCTAGTTCGCAAACAGGATTTGGCTGCACTAAAGCCTTTAAATATAATACCTTCTGGTATGACCTACTAATATTGATAAAGAAAAGGGAATTTCAATATGAAATTTATAAAAACAGCTCTATGTTTAAGTCTATCAATGGCAATCACGGCTTGTAGTGAACAAGTCTCTGTTGAATCCCGTTTAACAACGGCAAAAAGCTATCTTAGTGAAAATAAAGTGAATGAAAGCATTATCGCATTGAAAAATGCTATTCGAGCAGATGCCAAAAATGCAGAAGCTCGGTTTTTATTAGGTCAAATTTATTTGAATTTAGGTGATGGAGCGAGTGCTACTAAAGAGCTAGAACGTGCTAATCAATTTGGCTATGATGCAAATAAAGTACTGCCCCTCCTTGCTCGCGCTTATATATTAACTAAAAGCGATGCAGATGTTTTGGCATTAAGTGAAATGGCACAAATGTTATCCCCCGCAGAGTATAGTCATTATTTAGCCTATAAAACGCTAGCTGAATTACGAAGTGAAAAAAGGCTATCGGCAAAGGATAGTGTTGTTTTAGCAAAATCTATTGATGGTGAGAACAAGTACAGTTTGCTAGCGTTAGCTTATTTAAGGCTTGCCGAACAGAGATATGATGAAGTTAGGCTTCTATTATTACAAATATTAATTCTTGATGATAAACAAGTTGATGCGCTTTTGTTGCAAGGTCAATTGTCTATGATTACTAAAGAGTATGCTCAAGCAGCACAGAGTTTTAAAGTCTTTCTTGAGTTACAGCCTCGCGTTGGAGTTGTGAAATTATTACTGGCTGAAGCATTACTTAAATCTGAACGATTTGATGAGGCAGAAAAATATGCCGATGACATTTTAGCTAAAGTTAAGAGCCAACCTTTTGCTCATTATATAAAAGCCATGGTCGCTTTTTATAATGAAAATTATGAACAATCGAGTGAGCATGCCGAATTTTCGATCTCGGGTGGTTTTAATCAATATAACTTAAGGCTTGTTGCAGGAGCCAGCGCCTTTTATTTAAAAAATTGGGAGCTAAGTTATAAGCATTTATCTAGTGTTGTGAAGTACTTACCCAAAGAACACCTAGGCAGACGTATGCTGGCGGTAACCCAGCTTGAACTCGGATTAATAAATGAAATCAGCTCAACAGTGAGTGACTTTAGAAATGTCTCAGGGGATGCACAATTTGTTTCTTCATTGAGTTATAAGTTATTAGAATTAGGAGCGATAGATGAAGCTAAAAAATTACTTGAACAAAATGATGTTACATCACCTA
>JBAHZW010000067.1:0-21265 GCA_037132835.1 Colwellia sp.
TTTTAAGGTTTTAAGGTTTATTAAGGGAAGGAAACATGAGTACTTTACATTTAGTTAGGCAATCTGCTTTTGTAACGAATGATTTTGCACAATGTTTACATGTGCTCGGTCAGCAAGATGGATTAGTGTTAATGGATGATGGTTGCTATAACCTCAGCCATACCTTAATGCAGAGCTTAATTCAGCAAGAGAACAACACAGTTAGCCTCAATATTATGACAAGTCACGCACACGCTAGAGCAATCATGCCACTAAAAGAGGTACAGTTAATCGACATAGCGGAACTTGTTGATTTAACTTTCACCTATGGCACGGTGATCACGTGGCAATAACATTAGTTTTTGAAGAACATATTATCCCAACAGATAAGCAAGGCTACCTACTTGATCATCTGTTGTGGAAAAAAGAATTAGCCTTCGTTATGGCAAAAAATGATGAATTTGAACTCACGGATGCACATTGGGAAGTCATCGGTTTTGTTAGAAATTTCTACTTAACTTATAATACCTCGCCAGCAATTCGTGCCTTAACTAAAGCAATGAAAGTTGAATTTGGCGAAGCAAAGGCGAGTAGCCGTTATTTATATCAGTTGTTTCCTGAGGGACCAGCAAAGCAAGCGACAAAATATGCAGGCTTGCCAAAACCAGCTCGCTGTCTTTAACATCTACACCTTTATATTAACTTGGAAGCCGGTATTACCTATAGGTGCCGCAGGTGAACTGGTAGCGTTTACTGATTCAATAAGTTGCAATGCCAGCTGCCCGGCTAACTCTTGCTGGCTTTTAGATAGCGCCGCTGTGAGTAATTCAGCACCAGACGTCGGTTGTGTTACAATTGAATTATGTTGTCCTAAACTAATAGACATACAATCAACTCCACAAAGGTTAATGACAAATACACTTTCATCATTAATATCATTATCGGCACCCCTCTTTAAAAGTTAAGTTTACCGATACTAAATACTATCACTAAAAACTAGTTATTTCTCTCGTTAGCTGCCCTTTATTTTTGTGGGTAGCTGGGAATAGTAATACCCGCCATTTCAAGCATTACTTGTACAACTTGGCAGCTATAACCAAACTCATTATCATACCAAACGTATAAAACCGCACGGTCACCATCAACAATAGTGGCTTGTGAATCAATAACACCAGCAAAACGTGAACCCACTAAGTCAGTTGAGACTATTTCATTAGAGGCGGTATAATCAATTTGCCCCTGTAATGGTGAGTTTAGTGACATTTTACGTAAGTAATCATTTAACGAGGCTTTATCCGTCACTTTTTTTAGATTTAAGTTCATGATAGCCATCGAAACATTAGCCGTAGGAACACGAATTGCGTTACCTGTTAACAAGCCCTTAAGCTCTGGTAATGCTTTGGCAACGGCTTTTGCTGCGCCAGTAGTACTAATAACCAGATTTAAAGGAGCACTGCGACCACGACGGGGCGCTGGGTGATAGTTATCAATTAAATTTTGATCGTTGGTATAGGAGTGAATAGTTTCAATATGACCATTACGAATACCATATTCATCATTGAGTGCTTTTAATACTGGGGTTATTGCATTGGTAGTACAACTCGCTGCAGAGATGATTTTATCAGAGGCTATAATCATCTCTTGATTAACCCCATAAACGATATTTTTGATATCACCTTTAGCGGGTGCTGTTAATAGCACTTTAGCAACACCTTTTGATTGTAAATGCTGACCTAAACCCTCTTCATCAGTCCAGATCCCCGTATTATCAACCACTAAAGCGTTACTGATACCATGTTGGGTGTAATCAATTTCCGCAGGTGATTTTGCATAAATAATTTTAATAAAAGCGCCGTTGGCTTTAATGACATTATTTTCTTTATCAATAGTAATGCTGCCATTAAAAGCGCCATGGACTGAATCACGACGTAATAAACTGGCCCGTTTTTCTAGATCATCACAACCCCTACTGGGACGTAAGACAATAGCACGAAGATTCAGTTTAGCATTGGATCCCGCCCGTTCTATTAATAAACGAGCTAAGAGTCGTCCAATTCGTCCGAAGCCGTAAAGAACAACGTCTTGGCTCTTTAGCTCTAATTTATCACGACCTTTTTCAGGTAATTCTTTAGCTAAATATTGTTCAATAGAGAGGCCATTGGCTTGACCAAGGTGTAAATAACGATAAGCTAACTTGCCTATGTCTATACGCGCAGGCACCAAATCCATTTTACTTATAACTTCTATAAAGGAATAACTTTCACGAACACGTAATTTATTCTGTTCATGTAGCGCTACAGATTTATGTGCTTTAATGATATCAATAGAAGAGGCATTCAATAATGAACGACCATATATTAATATTTCAATGCCTTTGTTACGAAAAAGTTGACCTATAATGGGTTGCATATTTTCAGAGAACGTTTGACGTTCTTGCCAGCTTGCTTGATAGTTTTCCTCAAGATAAGAAGTCATTTTTTAAACCTTTTATTTCAGTCAATTGAACATTAGGTTATTATCATAAAAACAAAAATTGATAACAACGAATTAATAGTATATCTGTAGATATATTGTAATCCACAGTGAAATAATTCACCATAAGCTACAAGCGATTTTGGTATTTTTATGATAAATATTCAATATATAAAAAAAACAAGCCCCCACTATGGGTTAATGCTTATCGCAGTTTTATTTACATTGCTGCTCAGTGGTTGTGGTGAGCGTGCTAAATTGAAAAGTCTTTGTAATGATAATGCTGAGATATGTAATGAATTAGCGCAAGATAGTTGGTGTAAACGTCAGCGAGTAGCTGTGATCTTAAATAAAATCGAAGTCAAAAAAAACAACCTTGATACCGATAAATATAACCTTCTTATTGCTTATGAAGGTTATATAAAATGTATGTCGATTGCAGCTCAAATTCAATACTTAAAATTAAAGGAAAAAACGACACGTAGAAACAATAATATTTTAAAAGCTAAAGAATATTTATTATTATTGTCTAAAGAGACCAGCCTCTCTAAGCATCCTCTCCTACTTTATTATCAGTGGACAAGAGAGTCTAACAAATTAGCACTAAAGCATTTTCTCCAATTAGAAGGCTCTCCCCTATTTGATAATTCAACCTCACAATACCATTTAGCAACCTATTATATTAAGAGAGACCCCAACAAAACCTTAGGGCTGTTATACCGTGCATTAGAACTTCATGAACCAGGAACTGAGATCACACCTGACATACTAGCAACCCTAGCAACAATTCTAACGAAGAAGAAACAATATAAACAGGCATATATTTGGTTACGGACTTATCAGCTATTACTCGATAAGCCTGATGAAAAAATTGAACTTAGGCTAAGTCAATACCAAAAAGAAAAAACATTGGATACCGATTTTCTTGATGAAGTAGCTCGCGCTACCTTAGCTAAAATTAACACGGGAAAATTCACCAGTCCTAAACACTAAGACTAAGACTATAAAATAGCAAAGGAATTATTTGGACTGAAAGTTTAGGCTAAGTGAATTAACACAATAACGTTTCCCTCTAGGTTTAGGGCCATCATCAAACACATGCCCTAAATGAGAGTGACAATTATTACATTGAATTTCAACGCGTTGCATATTGAGAGAATTATCAGATTTATACAAAATTTTATGCTCAATAGCGGAGAAGAAACTTGGCCATCCACAACCCGCATTAAATTTACTCTCACTACTGAAAAGCGCTTGCTCACAACAGGCACAATGATAGCTGCCCTGATGCCAGTGATCGTTATAAATACCACTAAAAGGCTGCTCTGTCGCAGCTAACCGACATACTTTATAAGCAGCATCGGTTAGCTTATCTTTATAAGCATCATTCTTCATCATCAATCCTTAAGTTTACTCACTTTAACTCGAGCTAATACGGGCAAAACATTAATTTTAAACTTCGATCATCATACTCTTAAGTCGCTCGTTAAGACTTAATTAAGCTTATAGCTTGTTGAGTGACTTTACTTATCCTGAGTTAACTATCAATTAAAATCGTTTTCTTCCCTTTAGTTGACCATTCAACATGGTACTTTTTACCTGCAGCTTTATCTGTACGCTCAAAAGTATGGGCGCCAAAAAAGTCTCGCTGCGCTTGTAATAAGTTAGCGGGCAATGTTTCACTACGCATAGAGTCATAATAAGCAAGTGAAGAAGACAACGCACCTATAGGCACACCTTGCATAGTGGCATGACAAATAGCCTTGCGCCAATTCTGTTGGCGTTGATTAAGCTCACTGACAAAGAAATCATCAAGCAATAAATTATCTAAACCTTCCTCACGCTCATAAGCATTGGTAATCGACTGTAAAAAAGCGGCACGTATGATACAACCAGCACGCCAAATTTTAGCAATACTACCGAAATCAAAAGTCCAACCATGCTCTTTACCTGCAAGTTTCATTAGCTGAAAACCTTGTGCATAAGCACAAATTTTAGCGCAATACATAGCATCATGTAATTGTTCAATAACTTGTTTTTTATCCAGGTCAGATAAACATGATTCTTCTGGACCTCGGAGTAATGTAGACACTTTAACTCTAAGCGCTTTAAACGAAGAAATAGAACGGGCATAAACGGCTTGAGCAATGGTAGGTGCTGGACAACCTACTTCTAAACTGCTCATTGCAGTCCAAAGTCCTGTGCCCTTCTGACCTGCTTTATCGACAATCAAATCAACAAGTGATGTATTAGTATCCGTTGATTTATGACGCAAGACTTCAACCGATATCTCCATCAAATAACTCTCTAGTGGGCCAGCGTTCCACTGAGAAAATATATCGGCAATTTCATCACAAGATAAATTTAAACTTGATTTTAATACATGATAGCCTTCACAGATAATTTGCATATCAGCATATTCAATACCATTGTGAACCATTTTCACATAATGCCCCGCTCCTGCAGGACCAATATACGCGGCACAAGGCTCGCCATCAGTTATAATTTGTCCTGGTTGAGTTCGTTCAATAGGTTTACCTGTTTTTGCATCAACCTTTGCAGAAATAGCTTCCCAAATAGGTTTAACGCGAGCCCACGCATAAGGAGATCCACTAGGCATTAGCGATGGACCGAAACGCGCGCCCACCTCACCCCCTGAAACAGCGGAAGAAAAAAGTAAAAAGTTACTTTTATACTTTATTTCTCTCGCGACCGTATCAAGCCACAGGCTATTACCCATATCAATCACTATATCGTCAGGCTGAATACCCGCACCAATAAGATTCTCACAAATTTGATCAACGGGAGAGCCCGCAGGAACACTTAATATAATAAGATATGGTGCTTTAAGTTGCGACAGTAATTCAGTATAAGATGTGCAGCCAAATACACGTGGAGTATCCGTCCTGTTTTCAGCTTTATCTTGGGCAATAACCAATTGAATTTTTTCATCGCTTAAATCAAAAGCCGCTATTTTAAAGCCATTATCCGCTAAATTAAGTACCAGGTTCTTACCCATAACGCCTAACCCAATAAAGCCAATGTCACACAAAATCCTTTCTTGTGTCATAAATATTTATCCTATATTAAATAAGGTCTATAGCCTTGGTTTATAAACTACATTTTAAAATTTCGATATTCTACCATGTAAGCCTAAATTTAATGTACAAAGGATAAGAAAATTAAGAAGAGAAAACTTAATATTTAGAAATTAATTTGATCCAAGGCCTAAAACCTGAAGTTTGTAGCGACAAAAGCTATGTTTAGCTTGTAATTATTTCTGAATGGTGTAATTTTACTACAAAATTTTGTTGAAAGTTTTGTTGAGAGGTTTATGATGAAAATTAAAGTTGGTATAAATGGTTTTGGCCGTATTGGTCGTTTTGTATTTAGAGCTGCTGCTGAACGTAATGACATTGAGATTGTTGGTATCAACGATTTAATGGACATTGAATATATGGCGTATATGTTGAAGTATGATTCAACTCATGGTCGATTTAATGGAACTGTTGAAGTTGTTGATGGCAAATTAATTGTAAATGGCAATACTATTCGTGTTACTGCAGAGCGTAATCCTGAAGATTTAAAGTGGAATGATATTAGCGTAGACGTTGTTGTTGAATCTACTGGGTTATTCCTTACAGACGAAACAGCGCGTAAACATATTACGGCGGGTGCCAAGCAAGTAGTATTAAGCGCTCCATCTAAAGATGATACGCCAATGTTTGTTTGTGGTGTTAACTTAAATGACTACACGGGTCAAGATATCGTTTCAAATGCCTCATGTACTACAAACTGTTTAGCGCCTATTGCTAAGATATTGAATGACAACTGGGGCATTCAAGATGGTTTAATGACCACAGTACATGCTACAACCGCAACACAAAAAACCGTAGATAGTCCTTCTGGTAAAGATTGGCGTGGTGGGCGTGGTGCGGGTCAAAATATTATTCCTTCATCAACGGGCGCGGCTAAAGCTGTTGGTAAAGTCATTCCAGCATTGAACGGTAAATTAACGGGTATGGCATTTAGAGTGCCAACGCCTGATGTTTCAGTTGTTGATTTAACTGTTAACTTGAAAAAACCAGCAACTTACGATGAAATTTGTCAGGCCATGAGTGCTGCTGCCTCTGAAGGTGATTTGAAAGGTGTTCTAGGTTATACCGAAGATGCTGTTGTTTCTAATGATTTCATTGGTGAAACATGCACATCCGTTTTTGATGCTACTGCAGGTATTGCGTTAACTGATACTTTCGTTAAAGTGGTTGCTTGGTACGATAATGAAATTGGCTACTCAAACAAGGTGCTTGATCTTGTTGCCTTTATCAATAATTATAAAAAATAATTAGAACGTTATTTAAATACGTTTTAAAATAAAAAAGCTAGGTCTATGACCTAGCTTTTTTTTCAATTTCATTTGTTGCTAATACCATATAGGGTATAAGACTAAAAATATCCTATCCATTGCACAAAACTATTGTTCTCTCATGCGAGTTAACACACTGCATTACCCTCAGTCGCAATAACCAGATAGGTTGCTATCTGTCAGCTTATTCTAATCTACTCCCCTATCACAACAGGTTCTAACGTTTAATAAAACAAGTTTCATTTAGCTGATTGAGCGATTAATTTGTTGTAAAACAAGCTGTGGATCAATTGCTTTAGTAATAGGACGTCCGATCACCAAATAGTCGACACCCACATTCATTGCTTGCTCAGGTGTCATAATACGTTGCTGATCATCTTGTGTCGATCCTGCTGGCCGTATGCCTGGCGTTATGAGTTTAAAGTCTTTACCTAAAGACAATTTTAATTGTTCGGCTTCCATTGCTGAACATACGACCCCATCTAAGCCACTTTCTTTAGTTAATTTAGCTAAAAATTCTACTTGCTCAGCAGGCGTTTTATTAATACCTAAACCGCGTAAATCATTTTCACTCATGCTGGTAAGTACAGTAACCGCAATTAATAATGGCGCATCCTTATGATAATGATCTAAGGCTTCTTTGGCCTTAGTCATCATTTGACTGCCGCCACTCGCGTGAACGTTCACCATCCAAACACCTAAATCAGCGGCGGCAGTTACTGCTTTTGCGACGGTATTAGGAATATCATGAAATTTTAAATCTAGAAAAACATCAAACCCTTTCCCTGTTAATGTTTTTACAAACTCAGGCCCAAAATAGGTGAACATTTCTTTACCTACTTTGAGTTTACAGTCAGTTGGTGAAATTCGATCAACAAATGACAGCGCCTCATTTTTTTTATCGAAGTCTAAGGCGACAACAACTTTTGGATCTAACATGAATTTTCCTATTTTAAAACTAGATTCCCGATCAGAAACTTCGGGAATGACGATAAATTTGGTTTAACTTAAGCTTAAAATTGAAGGTATGTAAAATGAGTAGTGTTTATTTATACCAATTTCACTAAGTTTCTTCCCACTCAGCGAGATTTAAAAGGCTTAGAGGCAAGGCATTGATTAAAGAGAATGGTTATTCCCTTGTCGAAATCAATAACGCAGCATGTAAGCCTTTTAAACTCGCCCTTTGGGAGTTTGTCAGTACGTCGATAATCGCACAGAATTCCTTTAATATAGAGTAACTATACACAAAAAAACTCTATTTATTCTCAAAGCACTGACAAGCTCTGAGTGGGAACTAATTTAATGAAACTGGTATTAGGTTGGCTGTATTTGTGTGCCAATACCGTGACCATCAAGTAATTCGGTTATTTGCTCAGGCGATTGCCAACTAGCAACCGCGATACTTCGTCGTAATTGTTTAGCCGCGAGTAATGCAGCATTAACTTTTGCTGTCATGCCACCAGCAATAACACCTTGGTCAATTAATTGTTTGGCTTGCTCACCATTAAGAGTTGATAAGTATTCGCCATCTGCACCTTTAACACCATTAACATCGGTCAACAATAATAATTCAGCATTCAATAGCTGACAAATTGCCACCGCCGCATCATCCGCATTAACATTGACTAGATCGCCATTATTCAGCGCGCCTATCGAGGAAATAACAGGTAAAAACTTAGACTTTAATAAACAATCTAATAGTGCGCTGCGGTTAGCTTTTGGAATACCTACTTGACCTAACTCTTGGGTTGATAATGTACAACTGATCATATCACCATCATTTAAGGATAAACCCACCGCGGATATATCCATACTACTCGCAGTAGCAACAATCGCTTTATTAACCGTACCCGCAAGTACTCCGCTTATTAAAGGAATTTGCTCTTTTGGCGTAACGCGTAGGCCATGTTTTTTCTCGGTAGTAAAACCCGCTTGCGCTAACATTGCATCAACGACACAGCCACCACCATGCACTAACACCACTTGCTTGTTTTTTAGGGTGGCAATAACCGCTAACAAGGCACTTAGGGCTGATTCTTTTTCAAGGATCGCACCACCAATCTTAATCACTAAGGGGTTTACTACTGGCTTCATTTCTTGTGCTGCTTCTTGTTTCGAGAATGAATCGTTCATTTGTCTTCCTTTCTATGCCTTAATCTATTCTTTTACGTTATCGTTAGCTATTAATCAATGAATATTCACTGGGTAAACCCAAGGTAATATTAAAACATTGTATTGCTTGTGAGGAAGCGCCTTTGAGTACGTTATCTATAGCACAACTGGCTACTAAGACATTTTTTTCTTCGTCTACCTGCCAATGTACATCAGCAAACGGTGTATAGGCAACATTACCTATTTCAGGCCAATTTTTCACTAATCTCACTAGCGGTTTATCATCATAAGCTTTTTCAAAGGCTTGTTGTACCTGTGCACTCGTTACCCCAATATTAAGCTGTAAAGTCACTGTTGCCAATAAGCCTCTTTTATAAGGGGCCAAATGAGGATTGAAAATTACTTCGGTATGCGCTTCTTGTGAAATTTCAGGTTGATGCCTATGCTGTAATATATTGTAAGGTTTAAGACTGACTTCATTAAAGTTGGTTGCTAATGAGGCACTTCGGCCAGCACCACTGACACCACTTATCCCATTAACTACCACTAATGAATTTTCTAATATTAACTTGTTACTGGCAAGTGGTTTTAAGCACAGCAAACTCGCCGTTGGATAACAGCCAGGTACCGCCACTAAGTTGGTGATAGCAATATCAGCCTGTTGCCATTCAGCTAAGCCATATACCGCTTTAGCTAGGGCATTCGTATCTGCATGTTCAAAACCATAATATTTAGGGTAGTCTGTGGCATCTTTAAGTCTGAAGCCACCGGAGAGGTCAAAGACCTTTACCTTGGCATCCAGAAAGGCTTGTGCCCAATCAGCGCTAAAGTCGTGAGGTGTGGCAAAAAAGACTACATCCAACTCTGCCGCATATCGATCAAACCATGCGGGTGAGAATGCTTGTAAGGGTATGTCGCAAACCCCTTGAAAACGACCATGTAATTCACTGAAAAGCTTACCTTCTGAACGACTATTCTCAGAAACAACTAAATGGGAAATTTTCACATGAGAATGTTTACATAATAAACCGACTAGCTCTGCGCCTGCATAGCCACTAGCACCAATAACGGCAACGTTTTGTACCTTGATATTCGATTCTGTTCTAGACTTTGTCATTTTGGAGGTAGCCTTATTTGAGCATGTTATTTACACTAAGGGCGTAAGGTAACACTGAGTGGGTAGTTATGCAACTAATCAGCATAATTATTTAACTTATCATTCTAAATTATAGGTCAAATATGACACAACTACCTGATTTTAGTCAAAGCTTAAGCCAATTAATCGCTTGCCCTTCGATCAGCTCTACCCAAGCGAGCTGGGATCAAGGAAATAAAGAAGTCATCCAATTATTGGCTACTTGGTTTGAGCAATTAGATTTTACTATTGAAATACAAGCGGTACCTGATACCAGTAATAAGTTTAATCTGCTTGCTAAACTAGGCTCTGGTGACGGAGGGCTATTGCTAGCAGGCCATAGTGACACAGTGCCCTTTGACGAAAACCGATGGCAGTCTGACCCACATAAAGTCGTGAATCAAGAGAATAAGTTTTTCGGTTTAGGAACCTGTGATATGAAAGGTTTTTTTGCTTTTGTATTACAAGTATGTAAACCATTACAAGCGAGTCAACTGAAAAAACCTTTATATATTTTGGCCACTGCTGATGAAGAAACCACTATGGCTGGAGCGCGTTTTTTTGCTAAAAACCAAGTAATAAAACCCGATGTGGCCATTATTGGTGAGCCAACAAACTTAGTCCCTGTCGTTATGCATAAAGGACATATGACACACCGCATTAATGTTGAAGGTAAATCAGGGCATTCGAGTAAACCTAGTCTTGGTGTCAATGCCATTGAGATCATGTATAAAGTGATTGGCCAGTTAATCGCTTTAAAAGAGAAGTTTGAACTAAATTATGAAAACCATGCCTTTGATGTCCCTGCACCTAGCTTAAACTTAGGTGCAATCCGTGGTGGTGATAATGCCAATAGAATTTGTGGTCATTGTCATTTAGATATTGATTTACGTTCGCTGCCCGGCATGAGCGATGATGAATTGATTAATTGGTTAAGCGAGGCCTTAAAGCCTTTAGCCAAACTTTACCCCGGTCGCATTACGTTTGCAGAAATGCATCCAAGCTCACCCAGTTTTGAGCAAAAAAAACCAAGCACCTTGATTGATTTTGCCGAAGAAATCAGTGGTCATCGTTGCTGTGCCGTAAATTACGCAACCGAGGCACCGTATATTCAACAATTGGGTTGTCAAACGATAGTGCTTGGCCCCGGTTCAATCGATCAAGCCCATCAACCTAATGAGTTTCTAGCACACAGTGAAATAGATAAAACTGAAAAGTTACTTACTCAAATGATTCAACGCTATTGTTTATAGTGATTAGTATTATGGGCTTACAAATATTTTAGCCAAAGAGACTCTGAATGTTTCGCTTTAAGGCCTCGATACCACAAGCAAAAGGGATAAAGTAGCAGCAAGGCTACCCCTGTAATAAGGTAAGTATTACTGAGATTAGTAAAACTATGCAAACCGCCATAAGTAGCAGTGCCCGTTAAGACTATTCTATGTACTAAGTAAAACATCATTGAGGTTTGTCCAAACACTAACAGTACGCCATTGGAACGGACACCTATGCGCTGTTCAACTTTCATCATCGACGCTAAAATTACGGCCATCAGCCCTAATTCGAGCATAATATAACTGGTTGATGGCGGGTACTTACTAACATGAAACCACTGCTGCCAGCTATTATCTTCTTTGAACAAAAACATATTGCCGTACTCATTGAAGTAACGAATAACAGCGAATGCAGCTAAGGCACTAAAACCTAGTCGAAACAATAATTTAGCAGGACTAACACTTACTTTTCCATCGCCATAACTCAGAATATAACGACCAAATACCCAGCCTAATATCATGACTGATAACCAAGGAACGAAGCCATAAGAAATACTTAAATCGGCTGAATAGTATTTACCTATCAATAAAGCAACCAGAATAGATTGCTCTTGACCACCAGCAAACCAAAATTGTGCCGTCACTAACTCACCACCAAGGATCCAAGCCATGGCAATAATTAATAACTGTGTGCTAGACAATCGTCGAAAATATGCCATACACATCATGGCAATACCAATAGCGTATAGCACTTGAAAAATAAACTTACCAGAGAAAAATGAAGTAATAGTAGGGTCGAGCAGTGCAATAAAAGCACCTCGGATCAAGATATCTTTATCAATGGCTTTACTATCAAAACCTCTGGAAATTTTACGCTCAACACTGATCGCTAATGCTGTACCCGCCAGAAAAACAAAAACAGGTGCGCAAATATGGCTGATCCAACGGGTAAAAAATTCTAACGCTGGCAGGGGAGAGCCTACGACATAGTTTGCGGCTGAATCAGCGTATAAATGTCCTTTGTTATAGGCCATTGATACATGATCTAGCACCATAACTATCATGACAAAACCACGCATCCAATCAATGGCCGCAATCCGTTTATTTTTCACTTGCTTTGTTACTCCTTTATTTATGCCTTTTTTCAACCATAGCGAAGCTTTAAAGCGCTAGTTATTCCACAAGTTTTGATGGGCCTTAAGAGAGAAAAACTCATTAGCATGCCAACAGCGTGGTAATAAATCTAATTGCTGCCTTTCATGAGCATTTGAGCTTAATAATGATAAAATTTCATGTAGACGCTCTTTACTTAATCTTGCTAATTTATTTGCTGTTTGGCTAAAATATAGGTTCTGGTTCTTTAGTAAGATAATATTTTGACCATAACCCATATAGGTTAATTTTCTTGTGGTCATTCGACAATGAGGGTGTTGTGCGTGTTTAGGGTATAGGCTATTGACAATGGCATATTCATAGCAATCACCTACATCAGAAAATTCCCCGCTAGGCACATATACAACACCGTAACCTTGTGGAAACATGCCGGTTACTTTATACAAAGCATCGACAACCGCTTGCTCACAAATACCAAGCTCTGCACTTCTATTCAACACTTGAAAAACCTGAGGTAATACTTTGTACTTATAATTCGGTTTGGTCGATAAGATTATAGAAGTATAAATTTGTGGTACTTTTAAAAGATTACCAATCGTTTTTTTAGGATTGACACTTTGTTTTAAGAGCTGATTGATAAAGGTTAATTTACCTTGCTCGTCTAGCAGAAACTGCTCTCGATCAGCCTTAGTGTTACCCACAAAATCTGGCATACCAATACCATCATTGAGGTATTTAATGGTTTGACTATAGTCGATACGTAATAACTTTTTTCGCTGCTCAGTGTCAAGCGTACGATATGGGTTTAATTTATTGTCCTCTCCACAGAGTATACGTTGAGCTCTAGGGTGATAATTACCAATATCTTGTAATAATGCAGCCATAATAAGCGGGATTTTTACTTGCTCGCTAAATCGAAGATAAGCTTCATGATCATGGCTTGAAAAATTAATATATTGTTCAGGTGAAATATCGACTAAGAACTTTTTAATGTAGGATTCATTCATCAGGCCGTTAATAATTAAGTCGTCAAGTAAACGTAAACACAAAACCGCTTTATATACTGACTTACTCCGCTCATTACTCTCGGCTACTTGCTTGCCTTCAGTAGTACTAAGTAACTGAATAGTACCAAGAAATCTAGCTGACTTTCGGTTGTTCTCAGTCAATCCGCCGCCTTCTGCCAATTCAAAAATAGTAAGCGAAATAGACAGTAAATAGGCACACCTTTCAGCGCGTTGCAGTTGCAAAAGTTGGGCTTCTGTCGTTGAGATTTTTTCATCTGAAGAGCGAAGGTTCTCCTGGGAAAAATAGCTAATAGCCTGCTCTAGCAAAGAATCTTTTAGGGGGCTTCGCCCGTAAACTTTTGCTAATAAAGACTGAGTTTGTCTAGTGTAATGTGTTTGGTGGGGTGAATTGTTTGCCATTCTACTACTGACATGAATGAATAATAGCTATCATGCTAGTAATTATAACGAAAAGCAAGTGTTATACCAGAGTGATTGATTTTGTGATCTTGTTGAACGCAGGAAAACAGTTCAATGTAAGGTATTCGATTGATTTTTAAAGGGATGAAGACCATTAGGCTAGCAAAAATAGAGTATGTTACACCCCGAAAAACGAGTGATAATGTAACGAAATAAGTATTAGAAGCGGATTGGCCAGACGCTAACCAATAGCCCGCTATTTAGTTTATTCCTTTTATTTTTACTTGCTTTTGTTTGTGAGCAAGTTGCTGGCACATTTTAACAAGGTCTGAATGTAAACCACCCGCGGTAACATCTCGGCCAGCTCCTGGCCCACGAATAATTAATGGATTATCTTGATACCACTGACTACTAATTTGAAAGATGTTATCACAAGGGGTTAAGTTGGCAAACGCATCGTTTTGCGGTAATACCTCTAAACTCACCTTTGCGGTAATTTTCACACCGTCCTGATTAATATTATCCTGCTCAGTTTTATTATACTGCAAACGTGCCACATAACGAATACAAGCACCTTTATCCTTTGCGTCAGATAACGCGGTGGCAAAGTAATCATCTAATTCATTGGCTCGGGCTAAAAAGTCTGTAATGGATAGATGTTGTAATGTTTCTGGCACTAAGTTTTGACAATCAATGTCTTCTAGTGCTAACTCAAAACCTGCTTTTCGGGCTAAAATGAGTAATTTACGCTGTACATCCCTACCCGATAAATCTTCCCGAGGATCGGGTTCAGTAATGCCCTGCGCTAGCGCATCTAATAAAAGTGCTGAAAATTTAGTGGTGCCATCATAGGTTTCAAATAGCCAAGAAAGTGTTCCTGAAAATATACCCGATATTTCACTTATACTGTCACCACTTTGACGTAGATCATCAATGGCATAATTAATGGGTAAGCCTGCGCCTACCGTGGTATTGCCAAACCATAAGCTGTTATGTCGGTCTGCCGTGTTGACTAAATTATTATAGTGAGTCGTACTACTAGAGGCTGCCCATTTATTCGCGCCAATGACGTGAATACCTAAGGCAAAAAATTGTTCATACAATAAGCTAAAATCTTCACTTGGAGTAATATCTACCACAATTAAATCGTCGTAAGGGTTATTCGTCAACCAAGAAATAAGCTGTTCACTATTATAATTTTGGGCTTCTTGATCAAAGCGTATTTTTGCTTGATTAACATCAATTCCATCGTTGTTAATTAGTGCTTTTTTTGATGAAAGCAGCCCCACTAAATGCAAGTTTTCTAAAGCGTAGACGTTATTAAGCTGAGCCGGTAATAACGTTAAAAAACGCTGACCAATATTACCCATGCCTGCGACAACTAAACCAATATGGCGAGCATCTTTGGTCATATCATGATGAACGGTATTTAATAATTCAATGGAACAAGGCGCTGGCAAAATAGCAATAATACTATGGTTATTATCACTACTAACCAAGTTCAATGGTGCGACTATTTTTAACGATCGTTTAAAGCGTGCTCTAATGTCGCCACGTTGAGCAACGCCATGACCAACGGTGGCAATAATTGATACCGGTTTAAAGGTCGCCTCAACATTGTGACTCGCTAGCCACTGAGTTAATAATTTTTGTTGCCCTTGGGTAATGACCATAAACCCCTTTTGCTCATCAAGACAAAGTGGTAAAAACTCGGCACTGGCCTTTGCAGAAATTTCACCAATGAGCCCCTCAGATTGCGCAAGTAATAAATCATTAAGGTAAGTTACTGATAACTCTTGTTTAGCAATATGACCAAACTTTCCAATTTCTGTACCAATAATGTCTGGATCAAAACTACTGGCGACATGCAAATGGGTATGGTGTTCACTTTGTGGGTTAATAAGGGGTATCAAGGTCTTAGCATGTAATACAGGATTACCTAAACGACCTAGTTCTTTCGCGACAGCATTAGGTAAACGATGTAATTTTCTAGCGCTAGGCACCACACGAGGATCGGCACTATAAATACCATCAACATCTGTCCATAAGGTGACATTTTTAGCCGCCACCAAGGAAGCAATAATCGTGGCAGAGTAATCACTACCATTGCGCCCTAGGGTACAACTATGACCACGTTTATTTTTACTGATATAACCCGTAATTACCGCTAATTTACCAAATTGACGTCTTTGACGTAATTGTGCGGCGCTTATGGCAGTATCAACTACACAGCTTTGCTCATTATCAATAACAAGAAAATCACGGGCATCTATACTATTGCTCGGACAAACTTGCTCATTAAGTAAAGCTGACAACAACCTTGCAGACCAGACTTCACCTAATGCTAAAAGATCGTTTCGATGCTGAGTTATACCTGCCGCGAACCAGGCCGTTAATTGTTCAATATCTTTATGCAACAAAAGTAACAACTGCTTGGTATTATTGGTATTTAATAGTTCCGTTATTAATTGCGCTTGTGCTTGTGTTAAATCAGCAATGGCTTGGGTGAGATCATTATTTTTATTTTTTTTCGAGCTGAGTTCTGAGCGACTACCCTCTGCCAAAGAATAGAGCGAAAACAAACGGTTAGTCGTTTTACCATTAGCAGAAACCACAACAATATCATTGAGTTGACAGTTTTCACGGATAATTTTAAGTACTCGTTTAATACATTTCGACGTTGCTAGCGAGCTTCCGCCAAACTTATGTACCCCGATAGCGTGTTTTACGAGTTTGTTTTCACTGCTGGTATCCACAACGGAATTATGTGGAGCAAGTTCATTACTTACCATACTATTATTTACTGTCATCTTTCTGCCTGTTCAACTGCAAGGGGGGCTTTATTTTTACTGCTGGCTTTGCGCTAAGCCCTGCGCTAAATCAGCCAATATATCATCTATATCTTCTATACCAACAGAAATACGAACTAAAGACTGAGTGATCCCAGCCGCTAATTGATCGGAAATTTCCATGCCTGCATGTGTCATCGTCGACGGGTGACTGATTAAACTCTCAACCCCGCCTAAAGATTGAGCGAGTGTAAACAACTTAAGATGCTTAAATAATTTTTTAACCGCTTCAACGCCACCTTTGACTTCAAAGCTTAACATTGCGCCATAACCTGCTTGCTGTTTCTTAGCAATTTCATGACCGATATGCTCAGGGAAGCCGGGGAAGTAAACGGCGTCAATCGCGTCATGGTGCTTTAAAAAGTCAGCCACTTTTAGCGCATTTTCTTGGTGCTGTTTTATTCGTACTGGTAAGGTTTTTAAGCCCCGTAAGGCTAAAAAGCTATCGAAAGCACTACCCGTTATACCAATACAGTTTGCCCACCAAGCCAATTTTTCTCCTAACTCCGCTGTTTTAGTCACTAAAATACCGCCAACAACATCACTATGACCATTAATGTATTTAGTGGTTGAGTGAAAAACAATATCCGCACCCAAGGTCAGGGGTTGTTGAAGGGCGGGTGATAGAAAAGTATTATCTACAGCAACTAAAGCACCAACAGCATGACATGCTTTGGTTACCTCTTCGATATCAACTAAGCGTAATAATGGGTTGCTTGGGCTTTCAAGTAAGACCAATTTTGGTTTTTGTGCCAATGCATTAGCTAGCGCTTGTTGATCATTTTGATCAATGACAATAAGTTTAAACTGGCCACGTTTGGCTAAATGGGTAAAGAGTCTAAAACTTCCACCGTAACAGTCATGTGGAATAACAACCGTATCTTCAATAGACAGTAATTGGCAGATTAGATGTACTGCTGCCATACCCGTACTGGTAACAATACCAACGCTACCCTGCTCTAATTCTGCCATCGCATTGCCAAAAACTTCTCGTGTCGGATTTCCCGTACGAGAATAATCAAATTGGCGCTTTTCATTAAATCCCTTTAATGCATAAGTGCTCGATAAATGGATAGGAGCAACCACTGCACCATGATGCAAATCGTTATTAATTCCTGCTATGACTGCCGAGGTACTAATATTTTTAATCGACATACTCTTCTCCAATAGTTATCACTTTGGTGTGAAATAATGACAAATGACGTTTAGATGTTTGGACGTCTATAACTCTAAACATTTTACTGAATTTGGTCAAGTGATTTTAGACATCTAAACTTCTACTTGACTGCTTTTTCGCAACAGGTAAAATTACCCTAATAAAGTGTCATTAGCTTATCATGTATTACAGAGGAAGAACCATGGCTCAGTGGAATGAAGAATACATAAATCCCTATGCCGAACACGGTAAAAAAAGCGAGCAAGTAAAGAAAATTACCGTTTCGATTCCTTTACGAGTCCTGAAAGTGTTGACCGATGAACGTACTAGACGTCAAGTAAGTAACCTGCGCCACGCCACCAATAGTGAGCTGTTATGCGAAGCCTTTTTACATGCATTTACTGGACAACCCTTGCCTGACGATGAAGACTTAGCAAAAGATAACAATGAAAAATTACCCGCCAGTGTTCGACGTTTACTTGAAGCAAAAGGCATTACCGATTTTAGTGCCTACGAAACAGATGATGATAGTGAATAGAGTGCCTTAAAATACCACTAGCATAAAAGATAACGCCGTTAACTGACTTAATATAAGTTAACGGCGTTTTTTATTTCAATAAATCAACACGTTTATACCCTTAGGTATTATTTATGATAAGGCTTACTTAAACGGTGTACTGACTCAATAAAGTGACCCGCATGGTCAGGGTTCACATCAGGATGAATACCATGGCCTAAGTTAAATACGTGACCTGTTCCACCTTCACCAAAGCCAGAAAGTATTTTTGCCACCTCTTGTTCAATACGTGGCAATGGGGCGTATAACATTGACGGATCCATATTACCTTGTAAGGCAACTTTTTCACCAATGCGCGCTTTGGCATTTTCAATATCAATGGTCCAATCTAAGCCAACTGCATCACAACCTGTTGCGGCAATAGACTCTAGCCACATACCCGAATTTTTAGTAAACAGTGTTACCGGTACTTGGCGACCTTCATTATGACGCGTTAAACCATCAACAATTTTCGCCATGTATTGTAATGAAAATTCGTTATAGTCACGTGGTGATAAAACCCCACCCCAAGTATCAAATACCATGACAGATTGAGCACCCGCAGCAATTTGAGCATTTAAATAACTAATAACCGAGTCCGCCAGCTTATCAAGTAATAAGTGTAAGGTTTGTGGCTCAGCAAACATCATTTTTTTGATTTTAGTGAAGGATTTTGAGCTACCGCCTTCAATCATATAGGTAGCCAATGTCCATGGGCTACCAGAAAAACCAATTAACGGTACTTCACCCTTGAGCTCTTTACGAATAGTGCGTACCGCATTCATGACATAACCTAACTCATCTTCTGGATCAGGTACGGCTATTTTTTCAATATCGGCTTTACAAGTAATAGGGCGTTCAAATTTTGGTCCTTCGCCTGTTTCAAAATACAAGCCCAAACCCATGGCATCAGGAATAGTTAAAATATCACTAAATAAAATAGCGGCATCTAAAGGAAAGCGACGCAGTGGTTGAATAGTGACTTCACAAGCCAGCTCGGCATTTTTACAAACCGACATAAAATCACCGGCATCTTTACGCACGGCACGGTACTCAGGCAAATAACGCCCTGCTTGACGCATCATCCATACTGGCGTGTAATCTACTGGTTGCTTTAAAAGCGCACGTAAATAGGTATCATTTTTTAGTTCTGTCACCAATGCTTCCTCTTGTTTTTCTTACTATGTAATCACTTTAGATAATTGCTTATGAGTAAATACCGATGAGTTTTCCTGATAAAGCATAATACCACTGTGACTTATTGAGCTTGTTTAAGTCTTTAGCACTTGCGGTTAAAGCAACTGACTAAAGAATTTATGCTGCGCAGTTTAGCATTGACCCGCTGTTTGATCTACGCACTAAATCACCACAGTGATAAAATCATTGTCAAGAATTAACACCAAATTAGATGACGATTATAAAATTACACTTTATTTTAAAAAAACTTTTTTTATGAGCTTTCTGCTTGCTTTTTATCAACCAACATACAATCAATAACTTAAAGTCATTCAGTTATTGATAAATCCTTATACGAAAATCCTCGTGGAGCATATGCTCTATTAAAGTTGTTGCGATGGCAAAAATGCTTTGATATAAAATGCTTGCGCTACGGAAAACAATAATAAAAAAGTAGAAGAAAGTAAAAATAAATAATAAGAAGCTTGGAAACAAGACCACAATGCGAGAATTTCAGGCCTTTCTCTTTGAGAAAGGCCTTTTTATTTGTACAAGCACATTTTAATTACTGTCAATAATCTAATTAAAAATGTTAAGGTAGGTAGTTAACACACTTTATAATGGACTTAATCGTGAAACTTTCAACTATATACCTCTCTGCCTCAATGATCTTAATCAGCTTAACATCGGTTTCTGCAACCGCAATTGATTTAGGTAGTATGGTAAAATCATCCTCTGAACAAATTAAAGCAGCAGCTGAAAGCGCTGGTGTTCCGCTAGAAACAAATGCCATGATTGGCTATGCCGCAAAACAATTAAATTTATCTGAAACAACAGTAGCCGCAAGTTTTGGCTCACTGCTTAAAGTAGCACAAGATAATTTATCAGCAGAAAATTTTGCTTTGATCAGTAAAGCGGTACCTGATGCCCAAAGCTATTTAGATAAAGCGCCTGAAATTTCTACCTCATCACTTAGTTCATTATTTTCTAGTGCTGGCGAAGCAGGTAAAAAAGCCGAAAGCGCAGACTACTTAAGTTCGGCTTTTAAACAGTTAGGGCTATCGAGTGATCAAATTCCAACTTTACTGAACAGTTTTAGCGGTTATTTAGAAAAAAGTGGCTATGGTGACGCGGCAGAAAAATTAAAACAGGGATTAAGTTTACTCTAATAGAGAACCGATAAATGATGATAATTGGTGCTATAAATGTTCACTAATAGCACCGCTACTTTCAACCCTCGATTGACACAATAGCCCTTGACCTCCCCCCACAAAAATACGCCACTGCTTTTATCATAAGAGCATTAGCAATGCCAATCAAACGACTAAAACAATCACCGTATAAAAAAGTGATACAAAAACGATGTCTTATTAACTCTCACCTTCTTATCCCGCTTAAAATTAATGATGTTAACTTAAAAAGAGACATACCTATCCTATGTAGTATACTCAGGAGCGCTTTATAAGCGTCATCTTCGAAGTCTCTCATCGAAGATCCATTGCGCTTTAGAAACTGGATCCCCGTATATGGACTCCACCTATTTTACAACAACAATTTAAACAAAAAAATGTAACGCTTACGTATATACGGCTTCTTATTGAGGAAGCTATCCTCTAGCCTTTGATGTTTGCGCACCTACCATCCTTTTCG
>JBAHZW010000006.1:0-15667 GCA_037132835.1 Colwellia sp.
TCCCAAAGGGCGAGTTTAAAAGGCATATATGCTACGTTATTGATTTTGACAAGGGAATAACCATTCTCTTCAATCAATGCCTTGCCTCTAAGCCTTTTAAATCTCGCTGAGTGGGAAGAAACTTAGTGAAATTGGTATAACATTACTGTGCAACAGGATAAAAACAAGGTCGAATAGTGTACCACCCGCACAACTCTAGTTTTAATTTAACATAATTAATTTAATTAAATTAATTATGTTGCACCGAGGCGGTGCTTAACTCGATTTTATTGGTTTATTTTGGTGCGTTGGCGTTAATGTTTTTTGTATTTAGGGCTGAGGTCCCTAGATAAAACGGGGGAATTCAATCATCTAGTAGATAATACCAGCAATCAAAATAGAGCCACTACTGGTTATTTTGATCGTGGCATATCATGTTTTTTGTTAAAGTTATAACGACAGAGGCTAATATATTTCAATCTCAGACTCTAACAGGATTAAGTGATAATAATCATCTAGTCCTGCCATTTTATCTTTCCTTGCCGTATTGGCTTCTTACCTATTATCGATTCATCTTCTCTAAAGTTCATGCTTAACATTCAGCGCATCAACTCGGTGCAAAAAAATAATTCCTTACACCGAGAGAGACAAGTTTAATATCACTCGAATAAGATATCATGCCTATGCACTTGGCTCAGAATCGTCATCCCCTTGGTGTTTTAATACGGGGATTCATTTTCTAAAGCGCAATGGATCTTCGATGAGAGACTTCGAAGATGACGCTTATAAAGCGTTCCTGACTATACTACATAGGCATGTAAGATATTGGCCGTGAGTAATTACCTTCTGTAAAATTAAATTTGATGCTCTTTGCTTGCATAGTGAACGTCGATGATTGAAGGGGTCGAGTTCATTTAATCTGTTATAGACTGACTCTTTACATAGCCCAATTCAATGGATATCGATTTACCAGCCTTAATCAGATCTTTCCTCCATTCAATTTTACGTCGTTCAATGGGGGCTGAAACTGATAACCCTGCCACAATTTCACCGTATTTGTCATACAAAAGCACCCCAATACAGCCGACACCAATTTCTGCTTCTTCATTATCATAAGCATAACCTTGTTCAATACAGTGCATGCACTCTTGCTCTAAAGTCTCAACAGTAGAAAATGTATTACGTGTATAAGCAGGTAAATTCGTACGTTGAGCATAGCCCGTGATGCCTTCACTCCCATCCATACCCAGCATCAATTTTCCGACCCCTGTGACATGTAAGGGGGCACGACTGCCAATAATTTGTTGAACATGCATCATTCTATTAGGAATAGCTTTTTCTACATAGATAACGACATCGCCTTCACGGGTAGTCAAATTGATAGTTTCGCCAAATTTATCCCGTAGCTTTTCCATATAAGGCTTTGCTACTTTACGAAAATCAATAATATTATTTTGATAATTATTCAACCGTATTAATCGGCCACTTAATTGATACTTCCCCATATCGTCCCTATCAATAAAATGGTTATCGATTAGAGAGTGCAATATTCTAAAAGCAGTGGATGTAGGTAAGTTAGTATCCGCACTCAGTGCTTTTAGCGTTACTGGCATGGTATAGCGCGATAGAACATCAAGTAGTAATGCTGCTCGGTCAATTACTTGAATTCTAGATTTTTTCTTTGCTGTATTCATAATATGGCTTGCTCAACTTTATATAAAAATTCACTATTCATTGTTGTCTTGTATAAACACAAAAAATAGAAAAGAAACATAAACAAGTCAACCCCTTGAAATCCCACAATGTGGAACGCACCTTACCCAGACGTTCTTTTTTATTTATTACTAAATAAATACAGCAAGTTAGAATCGATAACTTCGTAAAAAAAACACACGTCCCACACTATGAAAGACAAACGGTTTGCTGTCTGTATATATTCTCCCTAAAGTAAATTTAGATTTAAAAGTTAAAGTGATCATTTCAGTCCAATACTTTCATAGGCATATGGGTAGTGTTAGAGGCTGCCTATGACCGTTTTTAAACAAGGATATGATGAGGGAAAATATGAGCAATTCAACCCAATCTAAAATGAATATTCCAAACTATGAAGATGTACTACTTGCCCATGAACGTATTAAACCCTACATTCATGAAACCCCAGTATTAACTTCCAGTTTCTTGGATGAACTCACGGGTGCAACGTTATTCTTCAAATGTGAAAACTTGCAAAAAGCAGCGGCGTTTAAAGTCCGTGGTGCCTGTAATGCCGTGTTTGGATTAACAGATGATGAAGCTAATTTGGGTGTAGCCACCCACTCTTCGGGTAACCATGCATTATCCTTATCATATGCCGCTGGACAACGAGGCATTCCAGTTACCGTCGTAATGCCTAGTACGGCACCACAAGCAAAAAAAGATGCCGTTATTGGTTATGGGGGCGTCATCGTAGAATGCGAACCTTCTACCAGTTCTCGGGAAGCCGTTTTTGCTGATGTTGTTGCCAAGTCAGGGGCTGATTTTGTACACCCCTATAACGACCCACGAGTGATCGCAGGCCAAGCCACTTGTGCAAAAGAACTCGTTAATCAGGTACTTGATTTAGATGCTGTGGTTGCTCCCATTGGCGGCGGCGGCATGATATCAGGTACATGCTTAACACTATCTAATACTCATCCTACAATAAAAATTTATGCAGCAGAGCCTTTGAATGCTGATGATGCTGCGCGTTCATTGAAAGCAGGTTATATCATTGCCGACGATGCTCCTGAGACTATTGCAGATGGTCTAAAAGTACCACTTAAAAACCTAACTTGGCACTTTGTTAAAAACTATGTCACGGACATTTTCACCGCGACCGAAGAAGAAATTGTCGAAGCAATGAAGCTCATCTGGGCTCGAATGAAAATAGTAATAGAGCCAAGTAGTGCCGTTCCTTTAGCCGTAATACTAAAGAATCCAAAAGTTTTTGCCGGAAAACGAATTGGAATAATTATTACAGGAGGAAATGTTGATTTAGACAAGCTTCCGTGGATGCACAAATAACATTAGAAATAATCAATAATTTTGGAGAATAAAATGACAGCAATAAACGATTTAGAAGTAGGTTATGACGTTCCCGCAATACCTGGTATGGCAGAAGCGGATATTCAAACGCCTTGTTTGGTCGTTGACCTAGATGCACTAGAAAAAAATATAGTGACTATGGGTAATTATGCAAAAGAAATGGGCGTACGCCACCGTGTGCATGGAAAAATGCATAAATCGGTTGATATTGCTCTTCTTCAAGAGAAACTTGGCAGTAGTTGCGGTGTATGTTGTCAGAAAGTATCTGAAGCTGAAGTGTTCGCTCGTGGCGGTATTAAAGATATTTTAGTGTCAAACCAAGTACGTAACCCTGCAAAAATTGACCGTTTAGCTCGCATGCCAAAATTAGGTGCTCGTGTTCTTTGTTGTGTTGATGATATTGACAACGTTGCTGAGCTTGCTGCTGCAGTTAAAAAGTATGGTACTGAAATTGAATGTTTAGTAGAAATTGATTGTGGTGCAGGTCGTTGTGGTGTCAATGAAGGTCAACCCGTTGTTGATATCGCTAAAGTGATTGCGGCAACCCCTGGCTTAAAATTCTCAGGTATTCAAGCTTACCAAGGTGCTATGCAGCACATGGAAAGCTTCAATGATCGTCAAGAAAAAACTGATATTGCTATTGCTATGGTTGCCCGTACCGTTGAGATGCTTAAGGCTGAAGGTCTTGAGTGTGACATCGTTGGCGGCGGCGGCACAGGTTCATATTACTTTGAAGGTGCCTCGGGTGTTTTCAATGAATTACAGTGTGGCTCTTACGCATTTATGGATGCGGATTATCAACGTATTCTTGATAAAAATGGCAAAAAGATCTCTGAATTCAAAAACTCATTATTTATCTTAACATCTATAATGAGCCATACAAAAACAGATATAGCAATATGTGATGCTGGACTTAAAGCACAGTCTGTTGATAGTGGCTTACCTTATATATTTGGCCGTGATGATGTTGAATACATTAAATGTTCAGATGAACATGGTGTGATTGCCGATCCGACTGGTGCGTTAAAAGTGAATGAAAAATTAAAACTTGTTCCTGGTCATTGTGATCCAACGTGTAACGTTCACGATTACTATGTAGGCGTTCGCAACGGCATCGTTGAAAAATTATGGCCTATCTCTGCACGGGGTAAAGCGTACTAATTCACCTTATTTCTAGCCCCATATATTAATTGTATAAACCGTCATTAAGAGGTTTAACCTGTTTATTAGGAAGTAAATCATGAATATATCCAATCAAAGTAAGCGTAAAGATCAAGGCGTCTGCCTTGTATCAGAAGAAGTTTGTAAAGAAGTTATTGGGCGAAGCGATGCGTTTAGCGCAGTAGAAAAAGTATTTTCCGCCATGGCAAAAAATAACGCCTACAATTTTCCTGTAATACGTGAAGCCATTGGTTATGCCAATGCTCTATATGGTTTTAAATCAGGATTTGACCGTGACGGTATGGTACTCGGATTAAAGTCTGGCGGTTATTGGCCTGGTAATATCAACAAAAATTTAACTAACCATCAATCAACAGTTATTTTATTTGATCCTGATACAGGTAAATTAAAGTCGCTAGTGGCTGGCAATTATTTAACAGCAGTACGCACTGCGGCATCATCTGCGGTATCCATAGCCCATTTAGCTCGCAAAGATTCTAAAGTATTAGGAATAATAGGTGCAGGTCATCAATCAACCTTTCAATTAAAAGCAGCGGCTGAACAACGTAATTTTGAAAAAGTAGTTGCGTGGAATAACACCACTAGCAAGCTAGAAAACTTAGCTAACGTGTGTGAAGAGTTGGCATTGCCATTTGAAACGGTAAGTCGTGAAGAACTCTGTGCGCAAGCTGACGTGATTATAACGATTACCTCAGCCTTTGAGGCATTACTTGATAGCAGCTGGATTAAACCAGGAACTCATATCGCTTGCATGGGAACAGACACTAAAGGTAAGCAAGAAGTTGATACTAAACTACTTGCGCTGGCTACCGTTTTTACTGATGAAATAGCTCAATCTATTACCCTTGGTGAAGCTCAACATGCAATTGAAAGCGGGTTAATTAAACAAAGCGACATAACACCTATTGGTGAAGTGATTAATGCCACTAAAAAAGGACGAACCTCAAATGATGAGATTACCTTATTTGATGGCACTGGTGTTGGTTTACAAGATTTAGCGGTTGCTTCAATAGCGGTTGAACTAGCACAAGCAAAAAGCCTAGCGACCTATATTAATTTATAATGTAATAAGCCTATACACTTGACTCAGTATCGTCATCCCCGGGTTTTATAGTAAGGGATGTAGGCAATGACTACGTGTCTTCGAAAGGACAAGGGGAAGATCCTATGTTGCAAATTCATGGGTATTCAATTACTGCCGTATAGTTTTTTTTAAATTAAAAATATATTCCCCGTTTTGGTTGCCTTATTCTAAATACTTACTGAAATAGCGCAAAGATTCTTTTATCTGAATATTGTAAATAAGCGTATTTTAACTCTAATAAATGGCCAACTAAATCCATAGAGTTAACATTGGTATTTTCCCATGAACCTTCTTCTGACCAATGAACCGCTATTACTTTCAGCCTTTCATCGTCAATTATTGCTAATTCCTCAGAGAAGCTTATCGGTAACAACCAGAGGTTGTCGCTTAAAGCAGAGCTCGCGCATTTGAAGCAACTTAGTAAATCACCTATATGATCTTTGGTAAAATTACCACCGCCCAAAATTGAGGATTCAAGAATCTCTTCAAAACTACTATAATCGCAATCATTGCTTGCTGCGAAGAAAGTTACGTCCACACTCAATCCTTTAGGTATTTATAACGCCCTAATAAAGGCAAATAATAGTTGGTTAAAATAAGCGACGAAGGAGAAAAAATCAACTGTTATTTGTCCTGCTTAAGTGACTTGTATGGATAAATGTTACTACAGACCTACATTTAGGGAATGTTGAACATCCCCAAAACTTTGAGCCTACTTTAGAACCTTTTTTAGACTCCCTTAAAACCATAGTAGAGTTACATTTGGGGCAGTGTTGAGTATTTTCTTTTTTGCCGATAATTTCTTGTACATGTGACTTGTGAGTTTGGTTAGTAACAAAACCTCGATCCAATCGACCAGATTCAATATTTTTAATAATATTGGAGACTTCTCTCGAGCTGAATAATTCTATTTTTTTTGACCGAATGTAAGACAAGCAACCACTGGCATAAGTTACATTTTCTGGCATGTCTGTTTTGAACTTACTATCCCCAATGAACACTATCACTGAAAATAGTGTTTCACTATTAACACATAGCAATGATTCCAGCGTTTTTAAGTGCTTATAATTTTGATGTAGTGGATTTTGAAACTTGAAAGCGTTTTTAAAAATTTTTTGTGTCCATTGCTTTTGATTAGCCGAGCCAAAAATCCACCCTTTGAAATTTTTAGTTTCAAGAACAAATATGCCAAATTTCGAGACGACTATATGATCTATTTGTGTAGTGCCATCATCAGTCGGTAGAGTTACATTTTTAATCAGGTGGTAATCATCTTTAGGTAAACGCTTAATAATTAAGTTAACTATAAACTCACCTAAAACACCTTTAAACCATGATGTCTTAAATATAAAGAATAGAATAAAAATCGGGAGAAAATACCATGCCTGTTGCATGGAATTTAACAGAATACTTGAAATATCCACTGAATTTCCTTATTTACCTTACGCTTAAATAACAGGCTAAGTAACGGTTGGCTAAAATGGTGAAGTGAAACGTAGCCAACTATTATTTTCCGCTTATATCAACTTATTATAGCTCTGCAATGTGTGAAAGAGTTTCAGGATGGCGCTGTACTAATTTTAAAAGCGTAATGGCTTGCCCATTTGGAGCACTTCGCCCTTGCTCCCAGTTTTCTAAAGTACGAGAAGATGTATGAAGCAAACTAGCAAACACACCACGAGACATATTGAATTTCTCACGGAGATTTACTATTTCATTTGGAGAAATATCAAGTTCGCTAACATCGTTTACATGATGTGTTTTAAGGGTAAGTTTACCCTCTGAATGCTCTTTTTCTTCAACAAGAGCGGAACTTAATTCTACAAATCAATCACGATTACTCATTACGCCATACCTCCATAAAAGTCTTTAACTGTTTCTTTTGACTTGCGGTTAAATCAGACATTTCGCTCTTTCCGTAAATTGTGAGCAAATAGCAACGTCGTTTTTTATCAAGGAAGTAATAGATAACTAGGGAACCGCCACGCTTTCCTTTGCCTTTACTTGCAACTCGGATCTTTCGCAAACCACCTGTACCGTGAATTACGTCACCCTGCTTTGGGTTTGACATAAGCTCAGCTTAGAAAAGTCTAAATTCATCATCAAGGTGATCATCACGGTATTTTTCAAATATACTTGATTCAACAAATATACATTTCATAAGCAATGTATACGCAATTAGCGTATAGGTGGCAAGATTTTATTTGAGCTATAACGCCGTTTTAAGCGGAAATATACCCGTTGGATATTATCGCGAAGCGATGGTCAACTGTTATTTTTTCGTTTAATCACTTGTTAGGTATGTTCTACAAGTATGCAACCTGCAAACCATGCACTTTCGCCCTCTACGACAATTTCATTTGTACTTAAAGTGGCTTTAAATTTTTCACCAACAATTTCTTGCGCGTTGTTTTGAATAGTTATTATTCTCTGGTCTAAAATTGCACTCGCGCTTTTTGATGAATCATCAGTCGCGGTATAGAAAACAAATGCCCCAAACTCCATTGTTGAATCATTTCTTTTACGATTAAGTACAGCTGTAATTCTCTTTAAATCAGATTCATATTGAGTTTTATTGAAAACTCGATTCTTAACTTCAATAATTGCGCGAGGATCCCCTTTAGCCCACCAAAGTAAAAGATCAAACCGACCGCCCACACGAATGTCTTTATGCAGTCGTCCTTTACCCACGGCGCCTGCATACTCAAGAGCATCATACGCACCATTTTCGATCGTGACGAACTTACTTCCTTTAGCACTATGCAATGTTTGAGCAATACAAGAAGTAATGAAGTACTCAGGAGCCCAACATACCCAATCTCCCCCCGATATTTCGCAGTACTGATTTTGTGCTGCTATGACACCATTTACACACTCTTCGACTACAGATGATTTTGAGATGAGACCTGTCAATTTAGCTCCGAATACCTAACAGCCTTATAGATCCATTTAAGTAAAAACCACCGTAAGATCTATTTAATAAAAAGAATAACCCCCTAGAGATAATAAAAATCAATACCTCTATTCGCTAAAAGACTTAGATTGAGGTTATATTAATTATTTAACATCAGAAAATGACATGAATAATTTTTCCTTTAAAACAAAACCAACTGCTTATTTTATTACATCATGCTTTTCAACGCTTTTCAACTCCTTACCGTATAGATAAGAATCTCGGCTGCAAGCGACCGAGATTCTTAAAAAACTACTTATCGCTATTATTTTGTGCCAACCAAATCGCTAATGTTTGACGCTCATCAGCTGTCATTTTAGTTTTGTTCATAAATGGCATATCTTTAGAATCAATAACTCGCGCTTTGATTCTTGGAGCCCATCGCTCAATGGAAGCGATATCACTAAAAATAACGCCTGCTTGCGCTGAAGTGAAAACATCATCCGTATTATTGTCAGAGTGACAAGCACGGCAACGGTGTTCGACAATGAGTTGTACTTGTTCTGCAGTTACCCTTTGTTGCTTTTGCTGCTCTGTTAACTCAACACTTTTTGGCGCAATTGCGTATGCTAGCACTATGGTTGCGATAATCGCACCAACTAATATAAGCGGTTTTTGCTTACCAAAATGACGTAATACAAAATACTGTCGAACGGCAGCTGTAATTAACACGATGAGCATTAACACTAACCAATTTGCACTATGGTTATACGTAATCGGATAATGATTTGAAATCATAATAAACAATACGGGCAAAGTAATATAAGTATTATGGGTTGAACGTAATTTAGCATTTAAACCATATTTAGAATCCGGCGACCTGCCTTCTTCAACTGCTTTTACTAACGCACGTTGAGATGGCATAATTCCAAAAAACACATTACCAGCCATGATAGTTCCAAAGATTGCTCCCATATGCATATAGGCACCACGCGCGCTAAATACTTGTGTTAAACCGTAAGATAAAGCCGTTCCTATAATTAATAGAATTATTCCTAACACTAAACCGTGATTTTTCAATGGGGTTCGAACCAGTACCTCATAGCTACCTACCCCAACAATAATTGCTCCTAACCCTAGAGAAACAGCTTGAAATTGGCTTAAATCAGCCACGCGCTTATCGATTAAATATGACTCTGCACCAACATAAAACATCAATGATAACAATAAGAAACCCGTGATCCAGGTAGTATATGCTTCCCATTTAAACCAGTGTAATAGTGTTGGCATTTTCTCTGGTGCCTGTTTGTATTTTGCCACTTCATAAAAGCCCCCGCCATGAATAGCCCATAAATCACCACCAATCCCTTTATCTTTTTTCCATTGTGGTGGGTTTTCTAAATGGTTATCTAACCAAACAAAGTAAAATGATGCACCAATCCAAGCGATACCTGTAATAAGGTGGGAAAATCGAATAATTAAGTTAAGCCATTCATTAATATACGGGTCCATAATATTCCTCAATTGTTTCTTTATACGCTTTCTATAGGTGAAGCGCTTTATAGTTATTAGTACAGTTAACCAATTTATAGTTTGCTATTTTTACCTTTATTTTATTGTAACCTTGGCAACTGATAAATTTTCAGATGTTCAATTAAACCTCTTTCATTCTAGATTTTATTTAGCTAGGCCTTTTAGCTTTCAGCTATAATTAATGAGCCATCTAGTTGCAACACATCACAATTGTCACCATCTCCACCTCTATCAACAACTAAAAAGTCACTTTCACTACCCAGTGCTAAACAAAAGTGATGCCAAGTGCCTTTATGATAATTAACCCCTTGATTAGCATTGGCGATAAAAACGCTTATATTCTCAATATCAAGTTCTCCTGAGGGGGCAACGACAATCAAGTACGGGTTTTGTCCCAGAGGTATAAATGCCTGACTACCGTAAGGATGACGTTCCATCATTTTAATAGCGATTGGCTGCACTAATGGCGTTGTTCGAAAGATGCTGATAATGGCATGACCTTGCTCATCACTTACGTCAACTTTAGCTAAATCATGATAACGCTGAGTAAAACCATTATTAATGGCAAAATTCTGAGCATCAGAATTAGCTTCAATAACATCTCCAAAAGCACTGAAATTATGCGATGTTAATCGTTGTGGTGTGATGTTTTTTAATTTATTTATCATGAGTGTCTCTATAAAATATTAATTAGCTACCACAAGAAGATGAATAACCAAATGCGATAAGTAACAATAAAAGATAATCGTGTTCATTATTTACATATGATTCAAAAAGAAGCCTTTTTAACCTAGACCTTTAATCAATTTGAAGCTAAATATTTACCCGTATTATTCTTCTAACAAAGGTGAATTTTTTCATTTAAGTGTTTTTCAAATTACAGCTTCGTAAATAAGACCTTTATTTTGTGGTTTTATTTGTCTCACAATTCCCCCTAATAAAGCCAAGCTTTTATTAAACAACCCATTTCACATGATGAAAGCACCTTCAATTTTTATCACTCGTTTTAAATAATAAAGAGGTGTTCTTACTTAATTCAGACTGACCAACTTAGACCCAAGACATTGTTTTATAACTCTTTACAATAAGGAACTGAATGACCTTATTATAATCCCCTCAACCAACTTCATATAAAAAGAGGGTGGGATAAGTTGATAAAAAAGATAAAAAAACTGTCACTGCATCACTAACAACTATAGGGTTAATCCTCATCGAAAAAATTATTTTTTCACCTGCTGATAGTCAAGTTGAAGTGGTCAAATAAAGCTTGTTTGTTTTTTACACAAACAGAACAAAAACAGTTTTATAATTTACTGAAGGTAGACTTAACTCAAGTAGATTATTAGTTTTTAGGACGTATAAACGGCATTTGTCTATTCACATCTTTGTACAATAAATATCTAAAGGGTCCCGGTCCACCGGTGTAACACGCCTGTGGACAAAAAGCACGTAGCCACATAAAGTCACCCGCCTCTACTTCCACCCACTCGCCATTCAAATGATAAACAGCTTTGCCTTCTAATACATATAAACCATGTTCCATCACATGAGTTTCATCAAATGGAATCACACCACCGGGTTGAAAAGTAACAACATTAACATGCATATCAAAACGCATATCGGTTGGATCCATAAATCTTGTAGTCCCCCAAACACCATCAGTATTTGGCATATCAGTAAGCGGTAAATCTTGATCACTTGTCACAAAGGCTTCAGGAACATCAAGACCATCTACGTATTGATATGCCTTGCGGATCCAATGAAATTTAACGTTGGCATCGCTATTGTTTTTTATCGTCCATTGACAACGCGGAGGTAGATATGCGTAACCACCCGTGTCCATATGATGTGCAACACCTTCAATAGTAATGTCCATTTCACCTTCAACAACAAAGAGAACACCTTGAGCACTTTCATCAAGTTCAGGCTTATTTGAACCACCATCAGGCCCTACTTCAACAATATATTGTGAAAATGTTTCCGCAAAGCCACTGAGAGGACGCGCAATAACCCACATTCGCATATGGTTCCAAAAAGGCAAATAACTAACCACGATATCAGTCATAACCCGTTTAGGGATAACCGCGTAAGCTTCCGTAAAAATAGCTCGGTCTGATATTAACTGTGTTTGTGGTGGTAAACCGCCACTAGGGGCGTAATAGGTGTTTCTATTTGACATGGTTAGTATTCCTCAATGTCTGGGTTTCATTAAATTTTCTTCTGTATTCATGAAGCAAAGGTTCAGTATATCCGTTTGGTTGGCTTTTGCCTTTAAACACTAAATCTAATGCCGCATTAAAGGCTAAACTATGATCAAAATCAGTAGACATTGTTTGATATTTAGGAACATGTTCATTTTGCTTGTCAACAATAACAGCCATTGTTTCTAAAGCAGCGATAACTTGAGATTTAGTCAAAATATTATGTTCAAGCCAATTGCAGATATACTGGCTAGAAATGCGTAAGGTAGCTCTATCTTCCATTAAGCCGACATTGTCAATATTAGGTACTTTAGAAGCACCTATGCCTAAATCAACCCAGCGAACTACGTAACCTAATAGTCCCTGCGCATTATTATTTAGATCTTTTTCGATAACGTCTTGACTCAGCTCAGCTGGATTTTTTAGCAATGGTACTGTTAATATATCGTCTATATTAGTACGTGCTCTTTTGACTAACTTCTTTTGTACTTCAAAGACATCAACTTGATGGTAATGTATTGCATGCAGAGTTGCACCCGTTGGAGATGGTACCCAAGCGGTATTAGCACCCGCTAAAGGATGAGCAATTTTAGCTTCCATCATGTCAGCCATTTTATCTGGAATTGCCCACATTCCTTTACCTATCTGCGCTTTACCTGAAAAGCCACAAGATAAGCCTATATCAACGTTCCAATTTTCATAGGCTTTAATCCATGTTTGTGCTTTCATATCACCTTTAGGAACAATAGGGCCTAACAACATACTCGTGTGTATTTCGTCACCTGTTCTATCTAAAAAGCCAGTATTAATAAAGATAATACGACTTTTTACTGCTCGAATACACTCTTTCAAATTAACCGTTGTACGTCGCTCTTCATCCATTACGCCTATTTTAATAGTATCTCTATCAAGTCCTAATGCCTCTTCAACGGCATCAAATAACTTATTAGCAAAAGCCACTTCTTCTGGACCATGCATTTTCGGTTTAACAATATAAATATTACCGTTTCTAGAATTACAGTGAAGGCTAGTTTTATTGAGATCATGTAAAGCAATCAACGAACTGATTAAGGCATCCATTATACCTTCTTGAATTTCATACCCGTTTTTATCAATAACAGCAGGGTTTGTCATTAAATGACCAACATTTCGACAAAATAATAAACTACGTCCGTGTACGCTAAAGGTACTGCCAGTGAGGTTATTATAAACTTTATCAGCGTTTAAAGTACGTGTAGATGTTTTTCCGTCTTTGACGATGTTTTCACTTAGATCACCCTTCATTAACCCGAGCCAATTACGGTATACCTGAATTTTTTCTTTAGCATCAACGGCAACAACGGAATCTTCAAAATCCTGTATATTGGTCAATGCAGATTCCAAAATAATATCTTTTATACCCGCCGTGTCTGTTTTGCCAATAAGTGAACCTTTATCTATCTCAATAGCTACACGCAAATGGTTCTGGATGAATAAAATTGAATGGGGTGTACTTTGTTGCCCTTGATAGCCAATTAATTGTTCCGCATTTATCAAGTGTGCACTAGTCCCGTCCACTAATTTAACTAAAAGCTGATTATTAGCTATAACGTAAGCACAAGCTTGTTCATGCGAAGCATCAGCTAAGGGAAAATGCGTATCTAAAAAATTTCGACCATATGAAATTACTTTAGCGGCTCTAATGGGATTATGTTTAGCCGACTTTTCAGCACCAGCTGCCTCACTGATAACATCAGTACCATACAGAGCATCATATAAGCTGCCCCAGCGAGCATTCGCGGCATTTAAAGCAAAACGTGCATTGGCAACAGGAACAACGAGTTGTGGCCCAGCCTTTGTGCTGACTTCACTATCTACATTGCTAGTCGTTATTTGAAAGTATTCACCTTCAGGAACTAAGTAGCCAATATCCATAAGAAAATTTTTGTATTCAGAAACATGAAAATCACCTTGGTGAGTTAAGTTCCAGCCGTCAATACGCTCTTGTAGTTCAAGCCGCTTTGCCAGTAACGCTCTGTTTTCTGGCCCTAAATCATGGGTTATTTTTGATAACGATTTCCAAAAGTGCTCCGCAATGATATCTAAACCGGGCAATACATCCTGCTCAATGAAATTAACTAAATCGGCATTTACTTTTAAACACTCTCTTTGTTGGTATATTGTCATTCTCTTATTACTCATGGGTATTTAAATATTCAATGCTTTTAAAGGTAAACAAATACCCAATAACTGTCAACAGTGACAGCTAATTGCAATCTTTATTGTTAACATAATTGTTGACAATTTACTTTGTGTTCAATTATAGTAAATTGAGATACATACTTACTCAGGGACATGATAGAGCAAGTAATGAGTGCACTCAGGTTTATAGATTATGTCTCATATGCTGAGTATATTAGGAAGGATGAAGATATTATTTAATTCGATATCGTAGGTAGATGTTGATTTACTTAGAGAGTAAGCGATTATATCCGCTACCTAATATTGAGTTTAGCGCAACGAGATCGACGTATTCACTTGATAGAATTTAACCTACGGTAAAACTAATGATAGATAAAATAAATATTAAAAAACTGAATACAAAGACACAACAAGAGTTTACTCAAATATTAGCCGATATATATGAACATTCAAGTTGGATACCTCATAAAGCTTGGCAACGCTGTCCGTTTTCTACCGTAGATGATTTGCACCAAGCTATGCTCAATATTGTTGAAAACGCGAGTGACGAAGAAAAGCTAAACCTACTACGGTGTCATCCTCAATTAGCCGGTAAAGAAGCTAAAAGTGGTGACTTAACGGTTGCTTCAACAGAAGAGCAATCTTCTGCCAACTTAAATAGCCTTAGTAACATTGAAATGAATGAAATAACCATCCTAAATAGTCAGTATATGGACGCACATCAGTTCCCATTTATTATTGCCGTAAAAGGTCACACTAAAACCAGTATATTTGAAGCGTTTAGGCTTCGAATTAATCACCCAACGAATAAAGAAATGAATACTGCAATCTGGCAGGTTGGTTTAATAGCAAGTTTTCGTCTTGAAGCTTTATTAATCAATTAAGACCTTGAACAGACAAAGTAACCATACCTAAAGAATAAGGAAGAATAATTAATGGCTAAGTTATCAACGCATGTATTAGATACCGCAAAGGGTATCCCCGCACAAGGAATTAAACTTGAGTTTTTTCGTGTAGAAGGTTCAAAGCAGAAACTATTAAAAACATTAACTACAAATAATGACGGTCGCACAGATGAGTTGTTATTAGATGAGACTAATATGGAAGTAGGTGAGTACATCATTGTATTTCATGTTGCTAAATATTTTTCAAATCAAGTGTGTGAACAAAACAAACCGACATTCTTAAATCGTATACCAATTAATTTTGGGATCTCTGACGCGAGTGCGAACTATCATGTGCCATTATTAGTATCACCATGGAGTTACTCAACCTATCGTGGTAGCTAATTTAATAGCATAAAAAACATTAGGGGTTGTTGATCTTTCGCGGTTAAATTTTGTTCGAGCTAAAAGCATTTTATTCGCGGCGAGTCGCGTGTAGCCTAGTCATTCTACGCAAACACGACTCAACAATGAAAAAAACGCTTTTAGCCGAATCTTTCGGACAGCATTTGTTGGTCATTTTTACGGCGTTATCACCTTTTTATGTGGAATAACCACATTACAAAGGCTCTGCCTTGTATAAATACCCAACAATTCGCTGCAAAAA
>JBAHZW010000166.1:0-48340 GCA_037132835.1 Colwellia sp.
AGTGAAACGCAGTTGCGCCGATGGTAGTGTGGGAGTTCCCATGTGAGAGTAGGACATTGCTAGGTTCCTCTTTGTGCTTAGGCACTAAAAAGCCCGACTCGAAAGTGTCGGGCTTTTTGCTGTCTGGTGTTTAAATAAAACCACCGCACCACTGACGCCATTCACTACTCTCTCACGGTAAGTGCTTGAGAGCCAACTTGAAGTAGTCGGGTTTTTACAGGCAGGTATGCGTTTACAGAGTACTGTCGCTGGAGCTAACCTCATTCAATTTTTCTAACGATAAGTGCCGCTGTGCTTTCTAATTCTGACTGCTATTACCTTTACGGTAGGCTAATAATTATACAAAATGATTTTTACTTGATGCAATCGAGGTGTTAGAACAAATATAGTGCACGTATTGCCCTTATATCTTGCAAAATAAGACAGGTTAAGTATACTTGCAAAAACTTTTAGCGTTCAAGTTTTTAGTTTAAAAACTAAAAAACGTATGATTTTTCTTGTACTCCGTCAGATCAAATATGAAAAACAAATTAACTCAGCAAGGTCGAAAATTTGCCTTGCAACAAAATATTTTTATGTTTGTTGTTCTTTTGATCTGTACGCTATTTATTTATTTATTTTGGGGTATGCTTGCTGCTCGATCAGCATTCAGTGGTGGAATAATTGCCGTACTCCCCAATATATTATTCGCCTATAAGGCATTTAAATTTGCAGGGGCAAAAGCGACTAAAAAAGTGGTTGAATCCTTTTTTAGTGGTATTAAATTAAAAATGGCTTTAACGGCGTTATTATTAGCATTCGCTTTAAAATTTTTAATAGTACTGCCGATGCCCTTTTTCGCAATGTTCAGTTTAGTGTTGCTGTTACCCGCAGTGACACCATTCTTATTTAAAAACTAGCTGAATATTGCTGTTGAACTTAATTATCAATTTTTTAACTTTAGGAATTTTAATATGTCTGCAGCTGCTGCTACTGAAGCAACATTAACCAGCCAAGCATATATTAAACATCATTTAACTAATTTAACGGTTGGTGAAGGCTTTTGGAGCTGGAACTTGGATTCGTTGGGTTGGGCGGTGTTTTTAGGCTTGGTATTTCTTACTATTTTCCGAAGTGTTGCTAAAAAAGCAACGCCGGGTGTACCTGGTAAATTGCAATGTGCCGTTGAAATGGTGGTAGAATTTGTTGATGACAGTGTTAAAGGCACATTTCATGGGAAAAGTGATGTAATTGCCCCGTTAGCACTGACTATATTTGTCTGGATTTTATTGATGAATATGATGGACTGGGTGCCAGTAGATTTATTGCCTTGGTTAATTAGTTTAGCAACGGGTATGGATATGGCTGATATCTATATGAAACCAGTACCAACCGCAGACCCCAGTATCACATTTGCTTTAGCGGGTGGTGTATTCTTCCTCATTATTTACTACTCGATTAAGGTAAAAGGCTTTGGCGGCTTTATGAAGGAACTTTATACGCAGCCTTTTGGTCACTGGTCTTTGTACCCTGTCAATTTTATACTTGAAATCGTAACCTTATTAGCTCGTCCCTTAGCATTGTCATTACGTTTGTTTGGTAATTTATATGCGGGTGAATTAATATTCTTACTTATTGCAACACTTGGTTTATACCAATTACCACTACATTTTATTTGGGCTGCATTCCATTTATTGGTAATCCCATTACAAGCGTTTATCTTCATGATGTTAACAATTGTATACCTTAGTTTAGCGCACGAAGATCACTAAATTTACAGGGAAAATATTGGGCATCACGATTGACCTTTAAAGGTCAGTAAGAAGCCCCATAAAGTATTTAACTTTTAAACTTTAACTTTTAAACAATCGGAGAGAAAAATGGAACACATTGGCTTAATGTATATTGCTGCGGCATTACTTATCGGCTTTGGCGCTTTAGGTACCGCAATTGGCTTTGGTTTGTTAGGTGGTAAATTCTTAGAATCTGCTGCACGTCAACCTGAACTTGCACCACAACTTCAAGTTAAAATGTTTATCGTAGCGGGTCTTATCGATGCTATCGCGATGATCGGTGTAGCAATGGGCTTATACATCTTATTCGTTAAAATCGGTTAATTTAGCCACTTTATTTTTTAAACGAATAATTGATTAGGAGGTACACAAATGAATATTAATGCCACGATTATTGGTCAATTAATTGCGTTTGTCGTATTTGTAATTTTCTGTATGAAGTTTGTATGGCCACCAATTATGGCTGCCATTGAAGCTCGTCAAGCATCTATTGCTGACGGACTTGCTGCTTCAGACCGTGCTGCCAAAGAACTCGATCTTGCTCAAGATAGTGCCACAGCTCAATTAAAACAAGCAAAAGTTGAGGCCGCATCCATTATTGATGCTGCTAAAAAACATGAAGCTAAAATTGTTGAAGAAGCTGCTGGTAAAGGACACGCTGAGAAAGAAAGGATTTTAGCTGCGGGTCATGCAGAGATAGACACAGAACGTAACCAAGCTAGAGAAGAATTACGTGCACAAGTGGCACTTCTGGCTATTGCTGGTGCCGAGAAAATTCTTGAGCGTTCAATTGATGCCGCTGCACATAGCGACATTTTAGATAAACTCGTCGCTGAACTTTAAGAGGAAAGAGCTATGTCTGAATCGACAACGGTCGCTCGTCCTTACGCTAAAGCAGCGTTCGACTTTGCTGTTGAAGCTAAAGCAATTGAAAACTGGTTAATTCAGTTAACTTTTGCTGCTGAAGTTGCTAAAGATGAAACTGTTAAAGGTTATTTGTCTGCGGGTTCTTCAGTGGAGCAAGCACAAACATTTTTTTTGAATGTCTGTGGTGAACAAATTGATAGCCAAGGCCAGAATTTTTTAAAAGTGATGGCAGAAAATGAACGCCTCTTGGTGCTACCACAAGTTCTTGAGCAATTTATAGCATTAAAAGCTGACTTTGAACAAGAAATTGCTGTAGATGTAACCTCTGCCGTAAAATTAACTACAAAGCAAAAAACAACATTAAGCGCCGCGCTTAAAAAGCGCTTGGCACGTAAAGTAAAGCTTAATTGTGCTGTTGATGCAAGTATTGTCTCCGGCTTAGTTATAAAAGCAGGTGATATGGTAATAGATGGTTCTGTAAAAGGTAAATTGAACCGCTTAGCAATAACATTACAATCTTAGATAAGGGAACAGAGCATGCAACTGAATTCCACTGAAATCGCTGAACTGATCAAGAATAGAATTGAGCAGTTTAACGTTGTCAGCGAAGCTCGCAACGAAGGTACTATCGTTTCTGTAACAGATGGTATTATTCGTATCCATGGCCTTGCCGATGTAATGCAAGGTGAAATGATCGAACTTCCTGGTAGCCGTTTTGCTATCGCCTTAAACCTTGACCGAGATTCGGTCGGTGCGGTAGTTATGGGACCTTATGCTGATTTAGCAGAAGGCCAAAAAGTTAAAGGTACTGGTCGTATTTTAGAAGTACCCGTAGGTCGTGGCTTATTAGGCCGTGTAGTAAACACATTAGGCGAACCAATTGATGGCAAAGGCCCCATTGAGAATGATGGCTTCTCTCCAGTAGAAGTTGTTGCTCCAGGTGTTATTGAACGTAAATCAGTTGACCAACCAGTACAAACTGGTATCAAGTCGATTGACTCTATGATTCCAATTGGTCGAGGCCAGCGTGAATTAATCATTGGTGACCGTCAAATTGGTAAATCAGCGATTGCTATTGACGCGATCATTAACCAAAAAGATACCGGTATTAAATGTATCTATGTTGCAATCGGTCAAAAGGCATCTACAGTAGCGGGCTTAGTTCGTAACTTAGAAGAGCACGGCGCGTTATCAAATACAATCGTTGTTGTTGCATCGGCTTCTGAAGCTGCAGCATTACAATACCTAGCACCCTATTCAGGTTGTTCTATGGGTGAGTATTTTCGTGACCGTGGTGAAGATGCACTTATTGTATATGATGACTTGTCTAAGCAAGCCGTTGCTTATCGTCAAATTTCATTACTTTTACGTCGTCCGCCGGGTCGTGAAGCATATCCAGGGGATGTATTCTATCTTCATAGTCGTTTATTAGAGCGTGCTGCACGAGTAAACGAAGCTTACGTTGAGAAATTTACCAAAGGTAAAGTTAAAGGTAAAACAGGGTCATTAACTGCATTGCCAATTATTGAAACGCAAGCGGGAGATGTATCTGCTTTCGTACCTACTAACGTAATCTCAATTACCGATGGTCAGATTTTCTTAGAAGCTAGTTTATTTAACTCGGGGATTCGCCCAGCGGTTAACGCGGGTATTTCAGTCTCTCGAGTTGGTGGTGCTGCACAAACGAAAATCATCAAAAAATTAGGTGGTGGTATTCGTTTAGCACTAGCTCAATATGCAGAATTAGCTGCTTTTGCTCAATTTGCATCTGATTTAGATGACGCGACTCGCGCTCAATTAGATCATGGCCAACGCGTAACCGAGTTGATGAAGCAAAAGCAATATAGCCCATTGTCTGTTGCTGAAACAGCCGTGTCTTTATTTGCCGCAGAAAAAGGCTATTTAAATGACATTGAAATTAACAAGGTAGTTGATTTTGAAGCAGCATTACATAGTTATGCAAACAATGAGCATGCTGCGTTAATGACTACTATCAATGAAAATGGTGACTACGATAAAGATATTGAAGCCAGTTTGACTAAAGTACTTGAATCTTTCAAGTCTACGCAAACGTGGTAATCGAGTCTTTAATTAAGTAACCTTTTCGGAGAAGAGTCATGGCCATTGGTAAAGAGATAAAAACCAAGATTTCGAGTGTTAAAAACACTCAGAAAATCACAAGCGCTATGGAAATGGTTGCCGCCAGTAAAATGCGTAACGCACAAGAAGGCATGGCGGCCTCACGTCCATATGCGACTAATATACGAAATGTGATCGGTCATATTGCGCTTGGTAACTTAGAATATCGTCATCCTTATATGGAAGAACGGGAAGCTAAGCGTGTTGGCTATATTGTCGTCTCAACCGACCGTGGTTTGTGTGGCGGCTTAAATATTAATTTATTTAAGCAAGTACTTGTAGATGCTGCCGAACAGCAAGCATCTGGTGCTGAAGTTGAATTTGCTGTAATTGGCGCTAAAGCCACATCATTTTTCAATAACATGGGCGCTAAAGTAACTGCACAAATATCTGGCTTGGGTGATCGCCCTTCACTAACTGACTTAGTTGGTAGTGTTGCGGTAATGCTTAAAGCGTATGATAACGGTGAAATTGATAAGCTATACGTTGTGTATAACAAATTTGTGAATACTATGACGCAAGAAGCGACAATCGATCAATTGTTACCTCTACCTAAATCTGATGATCAAGCAATTAATCATCGCTGGGATTATATTTATGAACCTGATGCTAACGCATTGTTAGATCAGTTATTAGTTCGTTATATTGAATCTCAGGTATATCAAGGTGTTGTTGAAAATATTGCTTGTGAACAAGCAGCGCGCATGGTTGCGATGAAAGCCGCAACTGATAATGCGGGTGATTTAATCGATGACCTCCAATTGATATATAACAAAGCACGTCAATCAGCGATTACTCAAGAATTGGGTGAAATTGTTGCCGGTGCAGCTGCGGTAGGGTAGGTAGACTAGTTCGGTAACGAATTATTCAGATAATAATTTTCGTAATTTAACAAAAGTTAGCTAAAGCGAAGCTTGGCTAACTTAAATTAAGAGGAATAAACATGAGTACAGGTAAAGTCGTCCAAATAATTGGCGCAGTTGTGGATGTTGAATTTCCACAAGATGCTGTACCTCAGGTATATGATGCATTAAAAATAACCGAAGGTAACCTTGAAGGTTTAGTACTTGAAGTACAACAGCAGCTTGGTGGCGGCGTTGTACGTACTATCGCAATGGGTACTTCAGACGGTTTGCGTCGTGGCCTGAATGTAGAAAACACAGGTGAATCTATTCAGGTGCCTGTCGGTGTTGAAACCTTAGGCCGCATCATGAATGTACTGGGTGAGCCTATTGATGAAGCCGGTCCTATCGGTGAAAAAGACCGTTGGTCAATTCACCGTGAAGCGCCTACTTTTGCTGAACAATCAATATCTAACGAATTGTTAGAAACGGGTATCAAAGTAATAGATCTTGTTTGTCCATTCGCTAAGGGTGGTAAAGTAGGTCTATTCGGTGGTGCTGGTGTTGGTAAAACAGTAAACATGATGGAACTTATCCGTAACATTGCTCACGAGCACAGTGGCTATTCAGTATTTGCTGGTGTTGGAGAGCGTACTCGTGAAGGTAACGATTTCTATCACGAAATGAAGGACTCAAACGTACTTGATAAAGTATCGTTAGTTTACGGTCAAATGAATGAGCCTCCTGGAAACCGTTTACGTGTTGCTATGACGGGTTTAACTATGGCTGAAAAATTCCGTGACGAAGGTCGTGATGTATTATTCTTCGTAGATAACATTTACCGTTATACGCTAGCAGGTACCGAAGTATCAGCGCTACTTGGTCGTATGCCTTCAGCGGTTGGTTATCAACCAACACTTGCTGAAGAAATGGGTGTATTACAAGAACGTATTACGTCGACTAATAAAGGTTCAATCACTTCAATCCAAGCGGTATACGTACCTGCAGATGATTTAACTGATCCTAGCCCTGCAACTACCTTTGCTCATTTAGATGCAACCATCGTGTTAAGTCGTGAAATTGCTTCGCAAGGTATCTATCCTGCTATCGACCCACTGGATTCTACTTCTCGTCAGTTAGATCCGTTAGTGGTTGGTATTGAACATTATGAAACGGCTCGTGGCGTACAAACTGTATTACAGCGTTACAAAGAACTTAAAGATATCATCGCCATCTTAGGTATGGATGAGTTATCTGAAGAAGATAAGCAAACTGTATCTCGTGCACGTAAGATTCAGCGTTACTTATCACAGCCGTTCTTCGTTGCTGAAGTGTTTACTGGTTCTCCAGGTAAATATGTTTCATTAAAAGACACCATTGCTGGTTTTAAAGGCATTTTAGCAGGTGACTATGATGATATGCCTGAGCAAGCATTCTATATGGTTGGTGGTATTGAAGAAGCCGTCGAGAAAGCAGCTAAGATGTAATCATCTAGTAAGCACTTATATTTTATAAGTGCTTACCGTAAAAGAGGTCGAGTCAAATGACATTATTAACTGTAAATCTGAATGTAGTCAGTGCAGAAGAAAGTTTGTTTTCTGGTAGCATCAAATCATTACAGATCACAGGTAGTGAAGGTGAGTTAGGCATAATGCCCGGTCACGCACCTTTACTGACCTCACTAAAACCAGGTATGGCACTTATCACCAAAAAAGACGGCACAGAAGAAGTGCTTTATCTTTCAGGTGGTATGTTAGAAGTTCAGCCAAATAACATCATAGTGCTAGCAGATGTAGCTACACGTGCTGGTGATTTGGATGAACAAGCTGCCCTTGAAGCTAAGCAACGTGCAGAAGATAACATTAACGCGCATAGCGCAGATGTTGACTATGCAATAGTTGCTGCTGAATTAGCTCGTGCAGTAGCGCAATTACGCGTTATACAAGCGGCTAGTAAGAGATAGCTAAGTCTAGCTTCGCTAGATACCTTCAGGTTTAGTGACTTCTTTACTGCATTAGCTAAGAAGTAAACACAGGTACTGATTTGAAAAACCGCTTTACTATTATAGTAAAGCGGTTTTTTTATGTAGAAAATAAATAAAATTTAGAGGAACAAGGGCAATAATCTCTCTATTTTAATTTGATAAAGGTTGGCAACGTTATCGAAAGTAGCACATTGTTGTAGCATGAGCGGTTGAAATATCGCCCTACAGTTTGAATCAATGATTTGCTCAAAATACCATAAAGCATTCAATAAATTGCTATACAGAATATAATAAGTCAGTAACTTTATATTTGGTCTATAGTTTGGGGCTAGTCTGATATAGCTAGCGAGTATGTTATCGATCAGATCAGCCGATATATTATTAATGGCTATAAACATCGCTAAATCAAATTCAATGGGCGCAAGGTGAGCGCATTCAAAGTCGATTAGCCATGGTTTATTATCATTATCGATAAGCACATTACTGTAATTGATATCACCATGACAAAAGACACTCGAAGTACCTGAAAGGCTAAGTTGAGTATTAATTTCTGTACTTAATCTTTTAGTGACTTGCTTTATGATAGATCTTTGCTGTTCAAAGAGTGAGTCAGCATTATTTACTAGGTCTAGAATAGATTTATTAACATTTAAAGAAGATAAGCGGTGGTCGCTTCCATGCAGTGTAAGTTGGTGTAGTTTATTCATAAGGCGAAGAGACGTCGCTATTTTATTCTCAGTCGTTAGCGAAAACTGACTTTGAGCTAGGCAAGTACCTTCAATAAACTCAGTGACTAGCCACATAGTGTCATGATAAACAATAGTGGGGCTTAGACCTTGCTTTGCGGCAAGCATACTGCAAAATACCTCCTTATTAGCCGTTTCAACGTGTAACTTTTTTACAAAAAAAACTTGGGAAGCGGTAATGACTTTTGCGCAAGTATGGCTCATCCCCTGTTCTAATAATAAAACTTCAATAACCTCTGCAAAACAGGGCAGAGCTTTTAACGAGTTAAGCTCTAAAGAAGTGAAGGACATCTCTTACTATCGCTTAACTAACATAAGCGGTATGTGAAAAATTGACTGAACTTTTGTACTGCTTTAGCCATGTTATGTAACCATAAATCGCAATCATTACAAAAATAATAAATAACAATGCCGTTGGGAACAAGCCTTTTTCGATATATAAATAAATAGAGGCAAAGTCGATAATAATCCAATAAAGCCAATTTTCTAACACTTTAATGGTCACCAAGTAAGTGGCAAATACGGCAAAAACTGTAGTGAAAGTATCTAAATAAGCAAAGGCTGCGCTAGTATAGTTGTCCATGATATAACCTAAACTCAGGGCAATAATGGCCAAACTAAAGCACAGCTTTAGATGCCAATTGAGTGAGTAGCTGACAATGTCTAACACGTTATTATCAGGCAGCTCAGTTCTCGTTTTTTTAGACCATTGCCAGTAACCATAAACAGCCATCAACATATAATAGACTTGCAAGCCGCTATCCATGAGTAGTAATACATCATAAAATACTATGGTGTAAAGCACCGTACTAATAAAGGCTGCAGGCCAACACCATAGTGAGCCCTTGGCAGCTAAAATGACATAGGCCAGTGACAGCAGCATGGCAAAAAGCTCAAGCCAAGGCAACTGCTGAAAATAGCTTAATACAGCGCTGACAATTTCTTGCATTAGCTTTCCGCTTCTACTTGTGAACAATCACCGTTAATAAATTTACAAACAAAAACTGCTGCGCCTGTTGTTTGGTGTACCTGTTTTATTTCAGCCATAACATGGCTTACGGCTAAGTCGTAATCACCAAAAACTTGAGTACTCATACCGTTAGTAATGACTTGCAAACCTTCTACAGTTCTCAGTCTTTTGATAAAAGCCCAAATTTCTGTTTTGTATTGCTCTTCTGCTAGAGGATATAAACTCAATTCAATAGATATTTTCATAAGTAACCTTTTAAAGTAAATTCGGCCGAGCTTATTTATAGCTTTGCCGAATGTATTAACCGTGTTTAAAATTGATAATCGAGTGTGGCACCAAAGACGAGTGGCTCAGAAAGCTGAGTATATTGTTTACCGGCATAGCCATCTCGAGGATCATTACCAAAATAAAAGCCACGATTAGCGTAGTCTTTATCCATTAAATTACGGCCCCAAAGTTTAATTTGCCAATTATCTTGTAGATAAGATATTGAACCATTAAGTAAAGCAATATTATCTGATTTAGCATCAGCTTCTGGAATTTCTACGCCATCATAATAACGGGTATCGGAGAAATAGAATTCATCTTTGCCATCAACCGACAGATTAAATATCCAGTGGTCAGTAGGCTGATAATTGATGCCAACATTAAATTGATAATTCGGTGCATGCGCTTGTTCTTTACCGGTTAATGAGTTGCCATCGGCATCAATATAATCGTTAAATTCGGTATTAAGTAAGCCAAGAGAGCCGTATAGGTTTACGGCATCAGTTACCTGCCAAGCACCTTCAATTTCTAATCCATAGTTACTACCGTTGGCCGCATTACCAAGATAACTAATAAACTCGGTGCTGCTATCTTCACGAATTATAATCTTAGAGCTTTTTACCTGCATATCTTCACGATCCATATAAAAAATAGCACTGCGGATATAAGCCTTATTATCAAGTAGTGCTACTTTATAGCCAAGCTCATAATTGATCAGGTATTCAGGGGAAAAACTACGTAAATCTTCAGGTAAGGTACCATCTGTATTATGGCCACCGGCTTTATAGCCACGGTTTATTGAACCATACCAAAGGCTATTATCGTTTTGTTGGTAACTAAGTACTAACTTACCGCCAAGCATAGTGTCTGAAATATCTTCATCAAAACGGTCTGAATTAAAATAATCTGCACTGTGATTTTCCACGCGCAAGCCTGATATTAATGACCACTGCGTATTTAATTGCGTATTTAATTGTCCGTAAATAGCCATGCTTTGACTTTTATTTTCTGACGAAAAATCGCTAGCTAAATAGGTGTATTGGCGTAAGAGGTCTTCGTTGTCTTGCTTAAAGTAAAGCCCTGTAACCCAAGAAGTACTGCCATTAAATATTTCCTCACCTTGCTTAGACAAGGCTCTTAGCTCAGCAGTAAAAACATTTTTATCGCGATAATAATGATCGGTAGAGTTGTATTCCCAATAGGCATAATCTTGGTTTTCGATCACATTAGGATAAGATATGCCAACGTATGCCCAATCTTCATCAAAACCATAAGCTAAATCTGAATCGGCATGACTGAAAATGGCGAGTAGGGTCGCACTGTCAAAACCTTGGTAAGTAAATTTAGTTGAGAAAGCGGTTGTTTCTTGTTGATCAAACCCCGGCTCATCCGACAAAGTTTCTCGGTTATTGTCTAATGAAAAAGTATCGTATCCGTTATCAAAATCAAAATAATAACCAGCAAAATCAATCGTTAAATTATTTGTGACTGCGATAGCCAACTTACCACGTATAGTTAATTCATCACGGTTATTGGTATCACTTTCTTGTAGATAAATGTTATCGATGAAACCGTCACTAGTATGTTTACTCACAGCAAAACGATAATTAACAAAATCACTAGCAGGACCAGCTAAAGCGGCACCTAAGTCATAAGTATTATAATTGCCGGCACTAAATTGTAAGGCGCCTTCAAAATCATCTGTTGGCTCATTGGTGGTAATGTTAATCATACCGGCAATGGCATTGGCACCAAAACGTGTGCCTTGAGGACCACGAAAGATTTCCGCTTGGCTGACATCAAATAAAGTAGCGATACTACCAATACCGGTAAAATCTATATCATCAATGATCACGCCTACCGACGGGTTAATCGGCTCTTGAAACTGGCTACGTTCACCAATACCACGTATTTGATAATAACGCGCACGTTGTGAGCCACTGGCAAAGTTAACGTTTGGGCTTATGGCAATTAATTCTTCAAGATGTTGGGCGTTTCGTTGTTTTATATCAGTGCCTGTTAATACCGATAAAGAGGTTGGTGTTTTTTGAATGTTTTGTTCACGAAAGTCACTGGTAACAGTAATGGTTTCAAGGTTGCCGATGTTGCTGGCATTAATATTAGTTTGTTCTTCAGCTAAAACGCTAATATTAAAGATACTTGCAGTGATGGCTATACAAAGAGCAGATCTGGAGAAAGTCATAAAATCTTATCAACAAAGAATAAAGGTAGGGGCATGTACAAAGAGGATAATTTTGATGAGTGTTAATTTTATCTTAAACCATCCCTATGCCAGAAAATTACTTATATAATATTCTGCCCAGGTTCAAAGAGTATATATCTCAGCGACTAGTCAGTTTAAAGTAAAATGACAGTGCACCCCTTGGTCTTATACCCATTCCATTAAGTTATCACACCTGCAAGGCGATTCCACAAGGATTGAATTATACGTTATTGATTTTAATAATAAATAACGTTTTTATTTAATCAATTCCTTGCCTCTAAGCCTTTTAAATCTAGCGGAGTGGGAAGAAACTTATTGGACTTGGTATTCTTTATTCTAGCAAATAATTTTACTATAGTCTTTGTATTGTTGATTAGCTTAGGTATATTGATTAATTCATATTGAGGTGACCTTATTATAAAAATAACAATTATGGCTATTTATGTTTCCTAATTGGCAATTAGTACTATTAAGCTTGGCCTATATTGGTCTGTTATTCTTAATCGCCTTTTTAGGTGACCGATACAGATACCAGTTGGCTAACAAGGGGCAAAGTATTATTTATGCGCTTACCTTGGGCGTTTACTGTACCTCTTGGAGTTTTTTAGGCACAACAGGGCAAGCATCCACCAATATACTGTCCTACTTGCCTATTTATTTAGGGCCTATTTTACTGTTTGTTTTTGCTTGGCCATTTATCCAACGCATTATTCGCGTGAGTCTAAAGTTACATTTAACCTCCATTGCTGACTTGCTGGCAGCTCGCTTTGGTAAATCACACAACCTTGCTATTCTTGTTACTCTTGTTGCCTTAGTGGGAACCATGCCCTACATCGCACTGCAACTAAAAGCGATGGTCTATTCATTTCAGCAATTGCAAAGTGAGAAAAGTTTAAATAGTTGGCACATCGGCTTGATCGTGAGTTTTGTGTTGGCGATATTTACGATTTTGTTTGGCATCAGGCACATTGATGTGACTGAGCGACATCCCGGTGTGATGCTCGCTATCGCTTTTGAGTCATTAGTGAAGCTAGTTGCTTTTTTGGCGGTTGGTATTTTTGTTTGTTTTTTCTTGTTTGATTCCCCGCTAGATATATGGCAACAAGCCGATGCCACTCGTTTGTTAGAAGAGCAATTAACTATTGATAATGTTACCTCAATGTTAGCTATGTTGGTTATTGTCATGGCCGCCTTTTTATCATTACCTCGCCAATTTCAAGTCATGGTTGTTGAGCTAAAAGATCAAAAAGATACTTGGCTTAGTCGACGAATATTTCCGCTATATTTATTAATCTTTGCTCTTTTTGCTGCGCCGTTGGGTTTGGCGGGTCAAATGTTACTGGGAAATAGCGTGCCTTCAGATACCTATGTACTGTTTCTTCCCGGTGTCACCGGACAAACATGGTTAACTTTATTCACCTTTTTAGGGGCTGTATCTGCAGCCAGCTCTATGGTTATTATCTCAGCTATTGCCTTAAGTACCATGCTAAGTAATGAGATTGTTTTTCCGTTACTGTACCGTCGACAAAAAGTAGCACAAACCGACTATGATCATTTTCGTCGACGCTTACTAAATATCCGTAAGTTATTGACCTTGTTTGTTATTTTATTAGGTTACGGTGTTTTTATTATGGCCTCACCAGACGCACTCTCTGCCCTAGGGGAAGTGGCTTTTGGTGCGTTCGCACAATTAACACCCGCCCTCATTGCTGCCTTTTATTGGCGTAGAGCGAGTTTAATGGGCGTTTATGCGGGCATATTGGTTGGTTTTATCTTGTGGCTTACGTTGAATTTTTTACCTCAGTTTGGCTTATACCCTTCACCTTTTGCCGAAGGTTTTTTACCCGTTAAAACAACGGCTACATTATTCAGTTTAGGTGCAAATATTATCGTGATGTATGCGATGTCTCAGATCAGCAGGCAAAGCGTACAAGAGCGTATACAAGCATCACTATTTCTTGAGTGGAAATCTCCTAAATTATTAAGGGTAGAGAAAAAAAGACAACTGGATGTGCAAGATTTAGAGTTGCTGTCATCACGTTTTGTTGGCCTTGATAAAGCCCGTATTAGCTTTAATTATTTTTTATCAACACATGATAAAAAGGCACTAGGGAATGATAGTTATAATCAGCAACTACTGCAACATACCGAAAACACTTTGGCCATGGTCATGGGCTCTTCTTCGGCACGATTAGTGCTCTCTTCGGCATTGGATGGCCGTGATATTGCCTTGGATGAGCTGGCAGTACTGGTAGAAGAAGCATCTAGTCAGCGGCAAGAGTTTTCAAACCATTTGTTGCATAGCGCTATTGAAAATGCCAGTGAAGGCATCTCGATTGTTGATGATGAGTTAAAGTTAGTGGCTTGGAATAAAAAATATGTCGAGTTATTTAACTATCCGTCAGAGCTTGTTTATGTAGGCAGCCCCATCGCTGAATTGATTCGATATAATGTGCAACGAGGTTTGTGTGGCTCAGGTGATATAGAGTCGCAAGTAAACCGCAGGTTAAACTTTTTGCGAAAAGGCAATCCTCATAGTTCAGAGCGACAACATGCGAGTGGTCAAACAATTCGTATTGAAGGTAACCCTCTCCCCGGCGGTGGTTTTGTCATGTTGTTCTCTGATATCACCGCATACCGCCAAGCTGAGCAAGTGCTCAAAGAGGCAAACCTTGATCTCGAAACACGAGTGTATGAAAGAACGTTAACCCTAGCCAAAACCAATGAAGCTTTAGCAAAAGCACATGAAAAAGCCGAACAAGCAAACTTGAAAAAGAGTCAGTACTTAAAAGCATGTAGCCATGATTTAATGCAGCCACTTGAAGCTGCGAGGCTGTTTTCCTCTGCTTTGTCAGAACAGAGTGATTTAAGCGCAGTTCAGCAGCGGCAAGTAGATAATATCGACAAGTCGTTGAGGGCAGCAAGTGATTTATTAGCCGATTTAGCCGAAATAGCCCGACTCGAAAGCGGTAATATAAAGGCAAATATTCAAATATTCTCATTGAATGACTTGTTTGAAGATCTCGCTGAAGAATTTTCAGCGCTCGCTATTGAGCAGTCGGTAGAGTTTAGGTTGGTGACAAGTAAGGTTTGGGTTAAATCCGACAGACACTTATTAAGACGAATTATTCAGAATTTAGTGGGTAATGCGCTTAGGTATGCTAGTCCTGGTAAGGTCTTATTAGGTGCACGAGTATTTAATAATCAAGTGACTATTCAAGTGCTAGATAATGGGCCGGGTATCCCTATTGAAAAGCAGCAGTTAGTGTTTGAGCAGTTTACTCAACTGAGTACACCGAATAACCATGCGGGCAGAGGCCTTGGTTTAGGGTTAAATATCACCCAAAGCTTGGCGCAATTATTAGGACACACCTTAAGCCTGAAATCTAAGGTAATGCAAGGCTGTAAATTTTCTGTGCAGTTAGAAAAAGCCAAAGCAACAGCCCAAGCAAGCCGTCTTGTGACTCCCAGTTTTAATGTTGAATTAAAAGATATTACGGTGTTATGCATTGATAATGATCCTGATGTACTGAGTGGTATGGTGGAGCTACTTTCTGCGTGGCAGTGTAATATTCTCGCAGCCGACTCTAGGGAAACAGCATTAACTGAATTCAGTAATCACAGTAATGAAATTGATATCTTACTGGTTGATTATCAGTTGGGTTCTCAGGCGGGTGATCCACAAGGAAAGCAAGTTGATGGACTTACTTTAATTAAAGATATACGAAGTCAGGGGAATCATTTACTGCCCGCGATATTAATCACCGCGACAACAGAAGTGGGTATTGAAGAGAAAGTAAAAAGTTATGGTGTTGGCTATATGCGCAAGCTAGTCAAGCCAGCGGCATTAAGGTCAATGATGAGTGCTATGCTTGCCAAAAAGCTGCAAGCTGATTATGTCGGTTATAGCTAGTTATGATTAATCTCTATGGGTTTAATTCCCCGCAGCTTGCTACGGTGTTGTTGACTGAATGCACAACAAAAGGCAGTGCCAAAAAGCTGCTTAAATAATCAAATAATAGAGTGACTCTACTTAAATTATTTGCCTTGCCTAAACTATTTCGGCTTCCATTGAAGTCCAGTACTTTGATTGGTAACGGATATCGTCATAAAACCATCATATTAAAGCGTTACAATTACCCCCATTATTATGAATAAAGGGGTCTCTAATGAAAGGCATCATTCAAGCTATAATATCTAACCGACGTATCACCACCGTCTTCCAACCTATTTTTGATATTCAACGTGAATGCATTATTGGTTATGAGGCCTTAACCCGAGGTGAAAGAAATACCGCGTTATATTCTCCCGAAGCATTATTTGAGGCAGCGGAACAATACAATTTACTCTCTGAATTAGAACTGCTGTGTCGTGAAAAAGCCATTACTCGATTTGCTGAATTAAAGCTCTCAGGTAAATTATTTATCAATCTTTGTTTGAATGTTATGTTGGATAAAAACCACCCCCATGGCGAAACAATTAAACTGGTTAAAAAATCAGGCTTATCACCTGAACAAGTGGTTTTAGAAATAAGCGAGAAGTCCCCTTTTCCTAATAATGATACTTTATTAAAAGCGCTTGATAAATATCGTTCTTTTGGTTTCGAGGTTGCTATTGATGACTTGGGCGCGGGTTATTCAGGTCTAAAGCAGTGGAGCTCTTTACGCCCAGATATAGTTAAGATTGATCGCTATTTTATTGACCAATGTGACCAAGACATGGTGAAACGAGAGTTTCTAAAAATACTCTTTGAATTAGGTCGAATTTCCAATGCTCAAGTGATTGCTGAAGGAATTGAAACCAAAGCAGAGTTTGAACTATTGCGTGAATTAGGCATGGTATACGCACAAGGCTACTTTCTAGCTCGGCCAACAGAATTTCCAACGAGAGAATACCCATCACTTGATATTAGTGCAAAACCCGAAGAAGATTCAAGGCTAGGTACTATCGCTTTATTAGCGGAGAAAACCGTCACTATCGATTTCACTCAAAGTGCCAATGATGCATATCATATTTTTATCTATAATCCTGATGTTGATGCTATACCCGTACTCAATGGTGTTAAACCTATCGGTATGATTTATCGAAATGAATTGTTGGAGTCGTATTCTGATATTTATGGTCGTGCCCTAAGTTCTAAAAAATCGGCACTTGATATGATGTCAAATAACGCCATGATTTTTGAACACTCGATGCCATTAGAGCAAGTCAGTACCTTATTGACCGCACGTGAGCATGCTGAATTCACTCAAGCCTCTATTGTGGTAGAGGGGGACAATTATTTAGGTATTGTTTCACCACGGGATTTGTTAAAAAGCATTACCGACTCTAAATTAGAGCAGGCACGTTATGCAAACCCATTAACAGGTTTACCTGGCAATGTTGTGATTGAGAAAGAAATAGAATATATGCTCAGTAAGCAGCAAGGTTTCTACTTGGCGTACCTTGATCTAAATCACTTCAAACCCTTCAATGACATTTATGGTTATGCTAATGGCGACTTATTATTAAAAACCTTGGCAAACTGCATCATGGTTAATACCAACAATAAAAATTGTTTTGTTGGTCATATCGGTGGCGATGACTTTATTGTGATGTTCAAGCAGAATAATTTTGAACAAGTATGTAATGCTATATTACAGGATTTTGCGAAACAGAGTTTATCCTTTATCAGCAAGGAGCATCAACTACAGCAAGGCTATTTTGGCTCTAACCGTACGGGTGAAAAAGTTTTTAACCCGCTAGTGAGTTTAGCTATTGGGGTTATTACACTCGATAATCTAGGTCATAATTCCTATCATCAAATTGCTGATCTTGCCTCAAAAGCAAAATCAGAAGCGAAAAAAATGAGCGGCAATAGCTTATTCATTTGTCGAAGAAGAAATGTTGAGGATTCGTTTATCTACTCAGAAAAACCCTCAAGAAATGCGGCTTAAATGTTAACTGGATAAAGGGCATTGCCGCCCCTAACAATACCTTTTTTGCTTAGCGACAAGCTATTTTATAATGTACTTGCCTTTAACCAGATAGCATCGGCCGCTTTATATTGTCCTTGTTGGCTATGCGCCTGTGCTAATGCTTGTAAGTCCTGGTTATCATATTGTTGGCCATAATTTTCATTTTCAAGCTTTATTAGGCTACCAAAAGCTTTCTCCGCCATTGAATAGTGTCCACTGACCATGGCCAAATGGCCTAAACAACTCAGCCACTTACCACTGTGCACATTTTTATGGAGTTGTTTTTGCACTAGGCTAATTAACTCATCCGCCTGCTTTATTGGTAGGTTACGTATTTTCTTTAAGAAATCACTACTCGGTGATTTCTTAAGCATCGGCAGCAATAGCGTATTTAACGGTTTAATAATGTTGTTTTCAGCCAATACCTTACAATAAGCAAGTAATACCACCTCTCGTTGTTTAACTTTTCGGGCTAACGTCTGCCAATTATGGTGCAATGCGTTGTTATCATGTTGTTTGATGCTGTCATTGAAACTACCGTAATAGGCGAGATGTTCCCATTTTTGCACCACGTCATCGGTGATGGACTTGTTTTTACGAGCGGCCACTAAGTATTGTATGGCTTGCTCAAAACTTTGCTCAATAAGGCATAAATCTATTTCAAGCGCTAACAAGCGACTGTCTTGTCCTATTTGCTTATGATTTTCATCAATAAGCGCACGTGCTTTCGCGTAAGTGTCTGCTTTACCTTGGTTCATTAACAGTTTGATATTCACAATGACACTTTCTAAGCCAACCTCTTTTAAGTTAATGGTTTCCTGTTCCAGTAAAGCTAAATAGTGATTGGTATTGCTATTAAGATCTAATTTTGCCGATGCTGATGCCGCAAGTAGGTAAGCACTTTGTTTTCTTTTTGACGGAATAGCGCTTTTAGCGAATAACGCTTCTGCTTGGCTATAATCTTCAAGCATGTAAGAAGCAAGCCCTTTATTGAAATTGGCAATGCCACGGCGCTGTCCAGCATAGGCGAGCTTATTCCAAGCCCCAAAACTGAAATTTAAGCCACCGCGTAATAATTTTAAGCTAACGAGCAGGGTAATAAACAGCAGAGTTAACATAATGCCAGCGGATAATACGGTTAATTCTATCGTGGTATTACCCATAGCAATAAGAATGTAGCCTTTTTCATCAATCAGAAAAGGGCTAACTGCCATGACACTCAAAAAGATGGCTAAGGCAATAATAATACGGATCATAGTTGACCTCCGCTCACTTCTTCGCTCACAAGTTGTTTGCTATCGTGCGTGCTTGTTGCTTCTTCTTCTGCTTTCAGTGTCTGCACTTTAGCGGGTTGAACGTTAAGGTGTTCAATTTGTTTACCTTGCTTAGTCTCGTCAAGCAAGCGCTTTAATGTTGATAATGAGCGTAAGTCACTTGGGTAATCATAATAAATAGTTTGTTTTTTAAGCTGTTCGATAGCGCGATAGAAATTTTTATTAACCACCTTATTCATATCAAAGAATTCATTTAACCACTGCTGAATATCAAGTAAGGTTTGTTGGTAAATATCTTCTTTTTGTTCACTGGCCGCCCATTGAACAAGCTGTACTTTTAGGCTCAAATTTTGCTTTAAATGCTGTTGTTGCTCGGGTGCCATTAACGGCTCAACCATACCTGTTCTTCTGCGCACGGTAATAAAGTCTTTCAGAAACTTTTGCCAGGTAATCGCGAGGTTTTCTTGCCAGTCATTTAAATCGTTAGATAATACGAAGTCGTCTTGAGGTTCATCAATAGCTTCAGCTAGATTAACACTCGCTAAGGTCAAGGTGGAGATTTGCTTATTAAGTGCCATTAAGGTCAAAATAGCGGCTTGATTTGTTAATGTTGGCATTAACGCCAAATTTTCAATATCTTCATTAATATGTGCTCGGACGGGTAAAAATTTAGGGTGATTTAATTCTTTAAGCCGATTATCTGCATCGCGGAGTAAACCGATAGCAGCGGTTGTATCGCGTTCTAGCCACATGGTTCTCGCGGCTATGCGAACAAGGTACTCGGCTTCATGTATTAACCAATCACTCGGATCACGTTGACTCACTTGTTGCTCTAAGCTATTTATTTGTGCGGCCAATAATTTTAATTTAGTGTCGCTATCACTATGTGTTTGTTTAGCTTTTTGTTGTGACTGACTCGTCGCTTGATGCTGTTGTTGCAGTTGTCGGTTAAATTCTGCAGTTAAGGTGTTTTTAAGTTGGGCTTGGCTTTGCGTTATTGCTTGCTGGTTTTGTTGGCTTAGTGTTAACAGTTGGGCACTGTTTTGTTGCTGCTGCCAAAGGTAATGGCCAACCGAGGTTAAAATACTGACCGAGGCGATAAGCAGTGCGATTGTCGCGGTGGTTTTTGCGGGCTTACCTACGGCCTTGCTCGCGGTTTTATTTACTGCTTTTTCGGGAGTAACTTTTTTAGTGGCCGATTTAGATGTTGCTGGCGCTTTGCTGGCTGCGTTATCAATCACAGGCTTTGCCTTACTTGTTTGGGCTTTACTGCTAGGCGATTTTTTAGCGGCGGCTTGCTTCTCTGTGTCGCTATTAGCCGAGAGTGTTTTTTTAGCGCTTTCTTTATCCGACATAATTATACTCCATCATTGTTTGTTACTTACGAACAAGAGAGTGCTTGTAACGTAGTACAGAGTGTTTTTGAACTCGCGCCACGGGCATTTATTACCCGTGCTAAGCCTAAACTTTTCGCCTTGTGCTCAATGCGCTCACTGACCACAAGCCAAAGGCATTGAGATTGCCAGTAATTATTTATTATCGCTTCAGTTGTAGTCGCTTTAGCTGCGCGCGTGAGATAGTTAACTAATGTTAATAATATATCGTTACTGGTAACGACAATACAGTTAATTTGTTGTGCTCGCCATTGCTCAGCAAGATTAAGGGCTAATTTTCGCCATACACGCTGGTAGCTTGCAATATAATTAACGGTGGCACCACGTTGTCTTAAACAATTAGCCAGATGCTCACGTCCGCTATCTCCCCTAAGGATTAATACCTTGCTACCGGTAATATTAGCCAGCTCCGGCAAGTTAAGTAAACCCTCACTATGTTCGTGTCGCTCGGTGGGCGAAATAACGTTACGAACTCCTAAGGTCAGTAATGCTTGTTTAGTCGCATTACCGACAGCAAAAATGGTTTGGGGTAAATGTTTGTGAAGGGGGTGACTGGCGTGAGTAAACTCAACAGCAGCGACACTGATAAAAATAATGATATCGGCTGATTTGAGTGAAGCCTCTATTTCTTGGGCGCTGGCACAAGCTTGGTAATCGAAAAGTGTTTGCGAGGTGTTGGTTATGCCTTGCTCATCAAGTAATAAGGTGAGCTGTTGCGCTTTTGTTTTTGGTCGGGTGATTAATACGTTCAGTGGCTCATGGCTATACGTCTCAAGTGGGGTTACTTGAGACGAGTGGTTAAGTCTTGTTATGCTTGTTTCTGTTGAGTTAGCTGTTTTCGACATTATTAACGGCATACACTTGTTGTAAAATTATGTCGGCACCTCGACTAAGTAATTCTTGCGCAAGTTTATTGCCCAAGGCTTCACCTTCTTCAACGGGGCCAGTGATCTCACTTTCAATTATTTCACTGCCATCTACAGCGCCGACTAAACCTCGCAGATGCAGACTTTTACCGTCAGCAGAAATAACGCCGTAGCTGCCAATGGGTACCTGACAACCACCTTCAAGGGCTTTATTCATCGCGCGTTCTGCCAGTACGCGAATACGCGTAGCGTTACACGCTAAGGGGGCTAATAAGGCTTTAATTGTTTCGTCATCTTGACGACACTCAATACCGATTGCGCCTTGTCCATTCGCGGGCAGCATTTCTTCAGGTTCAATAAATTGCGCGATACGCTCAGGCATTTCTAAGCGAATTAGGCCAGCAGCGGCGAGAATAATGGCGTCGTATTCACCGTTATCTAATTTTCTTAAGCGGGTATTAACATTGCCGCGTAGATCACGAATATCTAAATCAGGGCGGCTTGCTTTTAATTGGCATTGACGGCGTAAACTTGAGGTGCCGACAATCGCGCCTTGCGGTATATCCGCTAACGTTTTTATGCTATTTGAGACAAGGGCATCGCGAGGATCTTCACGTGGGCAAATAACCTCTAACCCCAACCCTTCTGGAAAGTCTACGGGCACATCTTTCATTGAATGCACCGCAATATCAGCACGGTCTTCAAGTATCGCTATTTCAAGTTCTTTTACAAACAAACCTTTACCGCCCACCTTCGCTAAAGGCGTGTCTAAAATTATATCGCCTTTTGTGGTCATAGGGATTAATTCAACGGTAATGCCATGATGAAAATGTTCAAGTTGGGCTTTAACGTACTTGGCTTGCCATAAGGCGAGGGCGCTTTTACGCGTGGCAATTCGTACGGTGGTGTTAGTCATTTTCTTTATCCAAGTTTATAATTATTATGCTAAAAGTGTTAGCTCAGTTTCAGCTTGAGTACTGACAGCACTTGATAAAAACTGCCAAAACTCTTCACCGCTTCGCTTATCAGTCCAAGTTTCGTTATTAAAAACGAAGTGGTGACCGTTGAATTTAGTTGCCACCCATATTTCTTGCAAAGGTGCTTGTTTGTTTATAATCACTTTGGTTGTATTTAGAAAGGTGAGCGTTAATAATCCGCCAACACCTTCGTAATCTATGTCGACACCCGATTCTTCAATCGCTTCTTCGATCGCAAGAAGAAGTTCATCGGCGATTAAGTTATATTGGCTATCGTTCATTGCCTATTCCTTTAAAGGTGATTATTTGTATAATTGTTAATAAGCATGTGAGTATAATAGTAATTAGACTAAAAAAATATAGGTATAGGGTGGTTAAGTTAATACCACGTCTAATAAGCTCTTTCCCGTTTAGCGAGAATTGAAAGGCTTGCCTTATACCACTTTCATGGCAAAAATCATCATGTGCAGAAAAACTCTCAATTATTTACCGTGTAAATTAAAGTTTAAATCAACTTTATTGATCTTTGCTGTGACAATTTTCTTATCCGCTTGTGGCATTAAGGGGGAATTATATCAAACACCCGTTCAAGCGGACTTGCCAAAAGATAAAGAAACAGAGGCTTTGGTTATCGATAAACCCGCTGATGAACATGGAATTTCATCACCTAAACCTCAGGCAAGTACTTCGTCAATAGCACAAGGAAAAGAGCAACAATAATGTTAGTCAATTTTTCTAAAATGCATGGTTTAGGTAACGATTTTTTAGTCCTTGATAATGTCACACAAAATGTTTATTTATCATCAGAACAAATCGCTAAGTTTGCCCACAGAAATCTCGGTGTTGGCTTTGATCAGCTTTTAGTCGTTGAGCCGCCTTACGATCCCGAGTTAGATTTTCACTACCGTATTTATAATGCCGACGGCACTGAAGTGGGTCAGTGCGGTAACGGCGCACGTTGCTTTGCAAAATTTGTACGCATGAAAGGTTTATGCAATAAACATAAAATAAAAGTATCAACCAGTACCGGTAAAATGACGTTAAACATAGAGCGTGATGGTAATATTTCTGTCTCTATGCCCGTGCCGCAGTTTGAACCAAGTAAGGTTCCTTTTACCGCAAAAAAAATGGAAGGCACTTATATTCTGCGCAGTGAAAGTGAAACAATTTTATGCGGCGTTGTCTCCATGGGTAACCCTCATTGTGTGGTGACGGTTGACAGTGTTGTTGATGCGAATGTTGAAAAACTTGGCAAAGAATTATCACAGCATGAGCGCTTCCCTGAAGATGCGAATGTGGGATTTATGGAGGTTGTTGCCCCTAATTATATTAAACTAAGGGTATATGAACGTGGAGCGGCAGAAACCTTAGCTTGCGGTAGTGGTGCATGTGCGGCCGTTGTTATCGGTATTATGCAGAAAAAACTAAGTAAGCAAGTAACCGTTGAGTTACCTGGTGGTAAGTTACGAATATACTGGCAAGGCTCAGGTCACCCCGTGAAAATGTCTGGTCCAGCAACGCATGTATTTGATGGTCAAATATCAGTTTAAGTTGCTAAGTTTTATAAAAATATACAGAGAGTAACGACAATATCCAATGAAGGAATAAACGAGCAAATGAATGATGTACAAAAAAATATCCAGAGTGAAGAGATACCACTAACCGATGAGTTAGTGGTGAGTTACCTACAAGATAACCCCGAGTTTTTTAACCGCAACAATAGCTTAATGACCAGTTTGCGACTTACTGACGAACAGCGAGGCAGCGTGTCATTAGTTGAACGCCAACAGCAGCAACTTCGTCAAAAAATTCATGGCTTAGAAGATGAAATTACCCAGTTATTGTCAGTTGGTAATCATAATGAGCAATTATTTGTACTTTATAGTGATATTTATTTACGCCTAATTGATTGTAAATCAGCAGAAGAGCTACTGGATTGTTTGCACCAAACAACCACAGAATTATTATCTTTATCAGCCTTTAAATTATGGCTAACGCCAGAGTATAATAAATTGGTCACTCATCCGTGTTTATCAACGAATGATTGTGCAGGCGTTATGCAAAACCGCTTAGCTCATGATGAATACTACTTTGGGCGTTTACAAGAAAGTGAACAAAAGCTTATATTCTCACAGTCGTGTTCAGGCTCCGTGGTATTGATAAAACTAAGCCATGATGGACAAACCCTTGGGTTTTTAGCGATCAGCAGTAAAGATGCCCACCATTTTGATCCGCACATGGATACCTTGTTATTGAATCAATTTAAACGTTTGGTGGCAAAATTATTACAGCAACAGCTAGCCGTATAAAGACTCTTAAGGTTTTAATCGCATGCAATTTTATCGACGTTTAAGCCAAATTAAAGCGATCAGTTTTGATTTAGATGACACCTTATATAACAATCGCCCTGTTATGCAGGCGATTGAAAAAAAAATGTTGAGCTACTTTGCTGACAAGTTTGCTGTTTTATTACCTGAATTACCACCCCCCTTTCACTTCAAGTTTTGGCAACCCTTTCGCGCGCAAGCGATCACGGCTGATAACGATATTAGCCATGATGTGGTGCAACTACGTTTTGAGACCTATCGCTTAGGCTTTATCGCACATAAAATACCTGTAGCAGTGGCTGAGCCGTTGGCGCAAGAGGCCTTAGCGTATTTTATTCATTTACGCAGTGACTTTACTGTGCCGCAAGCGAGCTATGATCTATTAGCGCGTTTAGGTAAAGCATATCCCTTGGTGGCTATTAGTAATGGTAATGTTGATACTAAAGTCTTGGGCATCGATCATTATTTCAGATATATCTACCATGCTGGATTTCAACTTGAACGTCCTCATGGGGTTGTTGGTGGTATACCTGCGGTCAGCCTACTTAAACAAAAGCCAGCGGTTGATATGTTCACTGAAGTTTGTCAGCAACTCGCTATTTTACCGCAAGAACTCTTACATGTAGGTGATTGCGGTTTTTCTGATATTCATGGTGCTTTAAATGCCGGTTGCCAAACAGCATGGTTACCGCGCTACGGTGTTGGTAAAGCATTACGTCAAATACCACATATTGAATTGAATAAGGTGAGCGACTTACTAGGATTGATAACGCCCTAAATCAATACACTGTAAAAATAAACAGCAAGTGGCACCCTAGGCTATTAAATGGTGATATACTTTTGTTTTTCTAAGCTCGCTAATGTCATGCTAAGTAGACTCAGTAACTAATCCGCTTTGTACTACTTCGACTTAATCACCTCAATAAAGGTTTATACCCTATGGACGTTTCAGAATTACTCGATTCTCTTAATGATAAACAACGTGATGTTGTTGCTGCACCCAAGCAAAATATGCTGGTACTAGCGGGCGCAGGTAGTGGTAAAACTCGAGTATTAGTGCAACGTATTGCTTGGTTAATGCAAGTTGAGGGTATTTCGTCACACAGTATCTTAGCCGTAACTTTTACCAATAAAGCCGCGGCAGAAATGCGTGCTCGAGTAGAGCAAGTTGTGCATGGCAATACCCACGGCATGTGGATAGGGACTTTTCACGGTCTAGCACACCGACTATTGCGCATGCATTTTCAAGAAGCTAACTTGCCACAAAGTTTTCAAGTACTCGATAGTGATGATCAATTACGTTTGGTTAAACGTATTGTACGTTCGCTTGAATTAGATGAAAAAAAATGGCCAGCGAAACAATTTGTTTGGTATATCAACGGTAAAAAAGATGAAGGGCTCCGTCCGCATCATCTTGACGCACAGTTTGACCCGACAGAAGCGTTATTTATTAAAATCTATAAGGCTTATCAAGAAACCTGTGACAGATCAGGGTTAGTCGACTTTGCTGAATTATTACTGCGTGCCCATGAATTATGGTTACAAAATCCCGCCTTATTAGAACATTACCAGCAACGCTTTGGTCATATTTTAGTGGATGAATTTCAAGATACTAACGCCATTCAATATGCTTGGCTGACCCTGTTAGGTAAAGCGCGCAGTAAAGTGATGATTGTTGGCGACGACGATCAATCTATTTACGGCTGGCGTGGTGCAAAGATTGAAAACATCGAACGTTTTTTGCGTGAATACGATGAAGCAAAAACAATTCGATTAGAGCAAAATTACCGTTCTACCGCGAATATATTAAATGCGGCCAACCAGTTAATCAGTAACAATACTAACCGCATGGGTAAAGAGTTGTGGACTGAAGGAGCGGCAGGCGAAAAAATTTCAATTTATACCGCTTTTAATGAAATTGATGAGGCGCGTTTTATTGCTGGGCGTATTAAGCATTGGCGTGATGAAGGCGGTAAACTTGACGAAATAGCTATTTTGTATCGTTCTAATGCCCAATCACGTTTACTGGAAGAAGCCTTATTACAAGGACAATTACCGTATAGAATTTATGGTGGTCAACGATTCTTCGAACGACAAGAAATCAAAGATGCCCTTGCTTACCTGCGTTTAATTAATAACCGTGATGATGATGCGGCGTTTGAGCGTATTATAAATACGCCGACCCGTGGTATTGGTAATCAGACTTTGTCCTTAGTTAGAGATGCGGCTCGCGGGGCACAAGTAACCCTGTGGCAGGCTTGCCAGCAAATGATACAAGCAGAGCAATTAAAAGGTCGGAGTGCAAAAACTATCACCACCTTTATTCAGCTTATTGATCAATTAGAAGATGACACCACTAATTTAGACCTAGACCAGCAAGCGAATTTTATTATCAGTCATAGTGGCTTAAAAGCCATGTATCAAGCTGAAAAAGGTGAACGAGCTGAGCAACGTATTGAAAACTTAAACGAGCTTGTTACGGCATGCCAAACCTTTGAAGCTGATCCTGAATTAGTCGAAGAACAAACCCCCTTAACGGCCTTTTTAACACACGCGGCATTAGAATCAGGTGAGTCACAAGCGGATGAATTTGAAGCGGCGGTGCAGTTAATGACCATGCACTCGGCAAAAGGTTTAGAGTTCCCCTTAGTCTTTATTGCAGGCATGGAAGAAGGTATGTTTCCATCACAACAATCAGTAGAAGAGATAGGTCGTTTAGAAGAAGAGCGGCGTTTATGTTATGTCGGCATGACAAGAGCAATGAATAAACTCTATTTATGTCACGCCGAAAGTCGTCGTTTATATGGACAAGAAAAATTCCACAAAGCAAGCCGATTCTTACGTGAGTTACCTGAAGATTGTATTGAAGAAATTCGTATGCAATCTCAAGTAAGGCGACCGACTAAAGTTGGCAAATTCTCTAACACCTTTACCCTTGAAACCTTTGAAAACACAGGTTTTAAGTTGGGTCAGCAAGTTAAACATGCTAAGTTTGGAGAGGGTGTTGTGCTGAACTATGAAGGCAGTGGTGCTCAGTCACGTATTCAGGTCAATTTTGAAGAAGTGGGTAGTAAATGGTTAGTGGTTGAATATGCTAATTTACAAGCGATCTAATTATTTATATCTATACCCGTACCATTCAAAGTACGTTCTGAAACATTCACCTTGAAGGAGTACGGGAATATAGCTGTGTAAAGCCAATAAGCTCTCGCCATTAATCAATGATTAAAAGGTAGTAGTGATGTCGCAACGATTATTAATAGTAGAAGACAGTAAGCCTATAGCAACGGTTATAAAGCAGATAGCCCGCTCACTAAAGTTTGAAGTGACTCTTGCCACTACTTTGGCAGAAGTCGAAAGTATTCTCTCAGCCGATACTGATTTTTTTGCGGCGACAATTGATTACTCATTACCTGATGCACTTGATGGTGAGGCCATTGCTTGTGTGTTATCTCATGGTGTTCCGGGCATAGTGATGACCGGAAAAATGGATGATGAGACGCGAAAAAAAATATTATCACAGAAAGTCATTGATTACATTACCAAAGAAAATAGCCAAGCCTTTTTGTATTTAAAGCGTGTTTTACATTGGCAGTTAACCAACGATCAAAATACCATTTTAGTGGTTGATGACTCTTCTGCTGCGCGAAAGCATATTGTTGAACTGTTAAAACGTCGTAACTTTACGGTGATTACGGCAAATAACGGTGTGGATGCGTTAGAGAAATTAAAAGCACACAAACAGATTAAGATGGTGATAACCGATTTAGAAATGCCAGTAATGGACGGTATTGAGTTAATCAATGTAATACGCCGTACTTATAGCCGAGAAAAACTTGCTGTGATAGGTATCTCAGGGGCAAGTAACGGCAGTCATTCGGCACGTTTTATAAAAAATGGTGCGGATGATTTTTTACGTAAACCGTTTTGTCCCGAAGAATTCTACTGTCGTATAACGCAAAATATTGAAAGCTTAAATAATATTGCCAAAATTCAGCATGCTGCGAACACCGATTACCTCACTGAACTTACTAACCGTCGTTCATTTTTCCGAAATGCCAAGTTACGTATTAAAGAATATATTAATAAAAAAATACCTTACTGTTTAGCCATGATAGATATCGATCACTTTAGGAAGATAAATGATGGCTATGGCCATGAAGCGGGTGATCAGGTATTGAAAGTCATTGCGCTTTATATGCGAAAACACTTTAGCGCAGGGGTTATTTCCCGAGTAGGCGGGGAAGAGTTTGCCGTTTTATTACACGGTATCGATACTGATAATTTGCATAATAGATTAGACGACTTTAGGCGAGAGGTTTCCGTTTCAAGTATCCCCATTGGTGATACGGCTATCGCAATATCATTGAGTATTGGGGTGATATTTGACAGCCTAAATGGGGTTTCTCAACAAATGAATGAAGCGGATAATGCCTTGTATATAGCAAAAGAAAATGGCCGCAATCAGGTAGTTGTTTTTGGTGCTGAATTAGACGGTTAGCGTCTATAACTGCGTTGTTTAAATGAGTCGAGACTATAAAGTATTAAGGCAGACCAAATGAACATAAAGGTAATGAGCTCTGCTATTTTCATCGTCTCGTTATAATAAAATGTTGCCAATAAAAACATAATACTTGGTCCTAAGTATTGAAAAAAACCTAAGGTTGAAAGTGTTAATCTTTTTGCTGCCACAGTAAAAAATAATAGCGGTGCCGTGGTCACTATGCCAGCCATAATCAAGGTGAAGTTTAAGTGAGTGGTGTTTATTGCCATATTAGCGGTACTGCTGTTGAGAAAAAAACACCAATAAATAACGGCTATAGGTAGCATTATCAATGACTCGATAAATAATCCAACAAACGAATTTACCGGGATTTTCTTCCTTATTAAGCCATAAATAGCAAAAGAAGTGGCTAAAATAAGTGAAGTTATCGGCAGAGTACCTAGCGCTATAAGTTGGATCAATACCCCGACAAGCGCCAACCCCACGGCGACTAATTGATTACGGCGTAAACGTTCATGAAAAAACACCACACCTAACACGACATTAAATATTGGGTTAATGAAGTAACCTAAACTGGCATCGAGCAAATGGTTATTGTTAACCGCCCAGATAAAAACAAGCCAGTTTAACGCCAGAAAAGTAGCTGATAATGATAATTGCAGTAATAGTTTAGGTTGCAGACAAATAGCCACCACTTGTGACCATTTTTTCATGGCAACAACCATCACCAGCAAAAATATTACTGACCAAATGACTCTATGCATTACTATTTCACTGGGCTCAATAGCGGAGAGTAATTTAAAATATATTGGTGCAAATCCCCATAATAAGTATGCACATAATGCACTTAATGCGCCGTTACGACTGCTATTTGATTCAAGTGGGTTTTGTTGGAGGGAACTCATGGCTAACCTTTAGCTGTACACACGATAAAGAATATGAATGGTATCACGAACATACTTTTTTCAAGCGTCAACGGCGAAACTACATTTATTACAAGTGTAAACTTTATATACCACTTAGGCCCCTTATTACCATGCGGTCATCGACCGGATTTAACCCAGGATAAAAATATTTCTATCGGTACTAGGACTTATCCGTGATGCTGAGTTAAAATAGCGGCATTACCCATCATAAATTAGTCGTAACCTCCTTGAACCCCTCAGTGATTAACGCTCAAAATAGTGCAGACATGAGTACAAAAAACAGTACTGAAGTGGGTACGACAGATAATGCATTATTGCTAGAAACCTTAAAACATTACTTTGGCTATGACAGCTTTCGTCAAGGGCAAGCTGAAATTATTAACAACTTACTGCAAGGCCGAGATTCACTCGTCTTAATGCCTACGGGTGGTGGTAAATCATTATGTTATCAGCTCCCCGCAGTATTATTACCCGGTGTTACCGTTGTGGTGTCGCCATTAATTGCACTAATGAAAGACCAAGTTGACGGCTTAACAAGGCAAGGTATTTCGGCAGCATTTATTAACTCGAGTTTAGAGCAAAGCGAAATCAGTGATATTTTTGCTCGTTTAGCTCAAGGTCAAATTAAGTTACTGTATGTGGCACCTGAGCGCTTAACTAACTATTACTTTTTACAGCACTTAAGCCAACTGTCGGTAAGTTTATTTGCCATTGATGAAGCACATTGTATTTCTCAGTGGGGTCATGACTTTAGACCCGCTTATACAAAGTTGCATAGTTTAAAACAAAACTTTCCTCGCGTACCTGTGATGGCCTTAACCGCCACGGCAGATGTGACTACACGTAAAGATATTTTAAACCAGTTAGCCTTGCCAGACCCATACATTCATCTTGATAGCTTTGACCGAGCCAATATTCGTTTTACCCTAGCACCCAAATATAATGGTGAAAAGCAGTTGCTCGGTTATATAAAGCAAAAGGGTGAAGATAGCGGCATTATTTACTGTAACAGTCGCTGGCAAGTCGAAAAAATAGCGAAGTATTTAGCCGCTTGTGGTATCAATTGTGCGGCGTATCATGCCGGTTTAGAAAATGAAATTCGTTCCATCGTTCAAGAAGGCTTTAGCAAAGATAATATTCAAATTGTTGTTGCCACGGTTGCCTTTGGCTTAGGCATAAATAAACCGAATGTACGCTATGTTATACATTACGAGCCACCACGTACTTTGGAATCTTACTATCAAGAAATTGGTCGCGCTGGTCGTGATGGCTTAAATGCCGAAGCGTTATTTTTAGTCGATGAAAAAGATGTTGCTCGCATTAAAAAACGCATTAGTGAAGGTGATAATCCGCAGCGAGTCAATGTTGAAATGCAGCGTTTTGCAGCGATGGACGCTTTTATTGATGCACAAACCTGTCGACGACAAGTGGTGCTTAATTACTTTGCTGAATACACTGAAAAAGGCTGTGGAAATTGCGATATTTGCTTAGATCCGCCGAGTCAGTTTGACGGTACAATTGAAGCACAAAAAGTATTATCCTGTGTGTATCGAATTAAACAACAAGGGAATATTAATCATGTTATTGCCGTTTTGCGCGGAGAAGACAATGATAAAATTAAGCAGTTAGCGCACGATCAAGTATCAACCTTTGGAATAGGTAAAGGTAAAACCGCGGGTTATTGGCACTCTATTATTGGTCAGCTGATACATTTAGGTTATTTACAGCAAGATATCGAACAACAATCTATTTTATGCTTAACACAAGCATCAGGGGCGGTATTAAAAGCGCAAGAGCCGCTAATGTTAGCAAGCCCTCGACTGCAAAAAGCGAGTTACTGGCAGCAAAAAAGCCCTCAAAAAAGTTACGATCGGGCGTTATTTACTAAATTACGAGCATTACGTAAAATCATCGCCGACAGTGAAGATATTGCACCATTCATTGTTTTTAGTGATGCAACCCTAAATGAATTAGCAAGAAGGCGGCCGAAAAACTCAAGAGAAATGTTGAGTGTCAGTGGTATTGGCGATGTTAAATTATCACGCTATGGACAAGCCTTTCTGGGGCTGATTAAAGAGCACGGGCAAAAGTAAATAATTTTTGTTGAGTAATGCTATTTTTTCTTTTGAAATTAAGCGTGTAATGTCATGGCTAAATTTTAGTTTATGGATGTCCTAGATTATCTTAGATTATCTCTCCCTCGACTCAGTAATAGCTATATACTGGTTAAATACGCCGGTCATGATATTTCTGGCGCAATAGTTTTTAGCTTACATAGCGGGTAACTTTATTTTGTCGACACGTCTTTCACTGTATCGGTCGAGCAAAAATTCATTTTGATCTCTGGTTAAAAAAGTAAAGCGCATCAACTCCTCCATAACATCAACAATACGGTCTCTATAGGGGGAAGCTTTCATTAGGTCATTGTTATCAAACTCGTTATAAGCTTTTGCCACTGAGGATTGATTAGGGATTGTTAACATTCTCATCCAACGGCCTAATATTCTCATATTGTTGATTGCGTTAAAGCTTTGCGAGCCTCCCGTCACTTGCATCACGGCTAGCACTTTTCCTTGTGTGGGTCTGATTGCGCCCATTGACAAGGGGATCCAATCGACTTGGGTCTTCATTACACCAGACATGTTGCCGTGTATTTCTGGCGACGACCAAACCTGTGCTTCAGACCATTGCACTAATCCTCTAAGTTCTATTACCTTAGGGTGATCGACGGAGTCATTGTTATCAAATAATGGTAGCCCTTTAGGGTTAAAAAACTTAACTTCAGCGCCCATTGTTACCAATACACGTCCTGCTTCTTCAGCGGTTAATCTACTGTATGAAGTGGTACGCAAAGACCCATATAAGATTAATACTCTGGGTTTATGGCTGCTGATATTGTTAAAGTTAGGGCTTAGGTTAAATTGTTCATTTTGTAAGAAGTTCATATAAATATCCAACTAGTTCATTTACCCATAAGACGCTTGGTTTGATAAAAAGACGAACAATTAATGAAAAAAAGTAAATTATACCAATTCCACTAAGTTTTTTTCCACTCAACGAGATTTAAAAGGCTTAGAGGCAAGGCGTTGATTGAAGAGAATGGTTATTCAGGAGAATATGCTCCTGCATTCTCTAAGAGGCTACATCCTTGTAGCGTCCTTGTCGAAATCAATAACGCAGTATGTAAGCCTTTTAAACTCGCCCTTTGGGAGCTTGTCAGTACTTCGATAATCGCATAGAATTCTTTTAATATAGAGTAGGGGTTGTTGATCTTTCGCGGTTAAATTTTAGCCGAATCTTTCAGACAGCGTTTGTTGGTCATTTTTACCGCGTTATCACCTTTTTATGTGGAATAACCACATTACAAAGGCTCTGCCTTGTATAAATACCCAACAATTCGCTGCAAAAACAATCTCGAAAGATCAACAGCCCCTAACAATAGACAAAATAATTCTATTTATTTTCAAAGCGCTGACAAGCTCTGAGTGAGAACTAATTTAGTGGAAATGGTATTAATTGAATCAACTGATAATTTTAATAACTAGAAATGAATAGATAATTACTAGCAATGGTATAAATTAACTGTGTTGCGAGTACAGGAGAGGCTTAATAAAGTGAATATAGAAGATATTTGGATGGAGTATCGAGCTGCGTTGAAACGGTTTTTACATACCAAGATCGCCAATGAAGCAGATGTCGAAGACTTATTACAAGACATCTTGATAAAAACCTATAGCAAGCTCAATGCGGTAAAAACACAAAAAAGCGTTAAGTCTTGGTTATTTCAACTAGCCAATAATACCATCATTGACTTTTATCGAAAGACAGCGCGGATTCAAGCAGCGAAAGTTGAGGCTAACTGGCCCCTTGAAGAATCTCAAGATGTTAACATTGGTTTATCAAATTGTATTTTACCCTTTATTCACGCGCTACCAGATGAAAGCGCGCGGTTATTAACCGCTATTGATATCAATAATCAATCACAAAAACAATATGCTGAAGCATTAGAAATCAGCTATTCAACGCTTAAATCCCGTGTGCAAAAAAGCCGAGGTTTGCTTAAAAAAGTGTTTGACGATTGTTGCCATTTTAAAATTGATAAGACCGGCAATGTTTACGATTATGATGTAAAAACAAATCAATGTGGCAAGTGTGACTAATCAGTGTTTTATGGTATTAGTGTTGGCAATATATAAAATACCACCATTAAAGCATCATGAAAAAGTCAATTTATAAATGAGTGCGGGTGCAGAGCCAGATCGCTGAAGCCTAGTTGAGGCTGTAACGTAATAGATACTATTACATCATTATAAGCGAGTAGCATTCGTTGACGAATATAAGTGATGCGGTAGATAAAGCCAAACTTATATTTTTAAGAATTTTGAACGCCTTTAAATACAAAAAAACCACTTTATTAGTTAACTATTAGCTAGGTACTAGGTAAGTGGTTTGTTATTTAGTTTTGAACTTTGGGCAAGTTAAGTGAGCAAATTAAGTTGCTTTAACTCTGAATAAGAAAACTTATTCCTTTTCAGTCGTTTCAGTTTGTTCTATTTTTTTATCTTGAGCTTGTTCTTGCTCTTTTTTTTCTTCATGGCCTTCGCCACCACAACCACCACAACAACTCATAATTTACTCCGTTATAACGCTTACTTTAAATATTGTGCAGATAGTACTTGAGTAAATTACTCAAGTACTTGATCAAGATCATCTTTTTGTCATTGTTAGTTGGCTAATGATTCAGGCAAGGCAGTAAAACCCATGTTGAATAAGGTGAAGGCGTAGATATCAGCATATTGTTCAATGGTTTTAGATACTGGGGTACCAGCACCATGGCCCGCATTGGTTTCAATACGAATTAATGTTGGCGCTTTACCTGCTTGCTTCGCTTGCAGTTCAGCGGCAAATTTAAATGAATGTGCAGGCACTACCCTGTCATCATGATCGCCAGTAGTTACCAGTGTCGCAGGGTAACTTACGCCAGCTTTAACATTGTGAACTGGTGAATACCCGCGTAAGTACTCAAACATTGTTTTACTTTGTTCAGCCGTACCGTAATCGTATGCCCAGCCAGCGCCCGCAGTGAAAGTATGGTACCTAAGCATGTCTAAAACACCCACCGCAGGTAAAGCAACTTGCATCAAGTCTGGGCGTTGAGTCATCACCGCGCCGACGAGCAGACCACCATTAGAGCCACCGTTAATCGCTAAGTAGTCACTCGTAGTATAATTTTGCTTAATTAAGTACTCCGCTGCTGCAATAAAGTCATCAAAAACGTTTTGTTTATTTAACTGAGTTCCGGCTTTGTGCCATTTTTTACCGTATTCACCGCCACCACGTAGGTTAGCAACAGCATAAATACCGCCTTGCTCTAACCACACCGCACGGGTCACACTGAATGATGGCGTTAAGCTAATATTGAAACCGCCGTAACCATATAAAATAGTTGGATTTTTACCGTTAAGATCCAGTCCTTTTTTATAGGTGATGATCATGGGGATTTTTGTGCCATCTTTTGAAGGGTAGAATACTTGTTTTGATTCATAAGCTTCACTATCAAATTGAGCGCCAGACTTACGGTAAACGTCACTTTCCCCTTTATTTACATTGTAGCTATAGATAGTGCCAGGTGTTTTGTAATTGCTAAAGGAGTAATATAAGATATTTTCGTCTTTATCGCCTTCAATAGCAGAGGTACTACCGACACCGGGTAAGTCTATTTCACGCACTTGCTTACCTTGATAATCGTATTGATACACTTTAGAAATAGCATCAACCATATATTCAGTAAAAAAGAAGCCACCACCGATAGAAGCGCTTAATACGTGATCCGTTTCTGCAATGAAATCAAGCCAGTTTTTACTTGCAGGTGCGTTAGCATCTACGGTAACAATTTTTTTATTGGGTGCTGCTAAGTTAGTGACTAAAAATAGCTTGTCACCGTCATTATCAAGGAGAGAGGTATCAGCATCAAAGTTATCAATAAGGGTGACTAATGGGCTATTTACTTTGCTTAAGTCTTTCAGGTAAAGGTCGTTACCTGAGGTTGAAATAGCACCCGATATAATTAAGAAGCGATTATCTTCGGTAACGGTGCCACCAACGTAGCGACGTTTTTGTTCGGCGGTTTTACCAAAAATCACCTGATCGTTTTTTTGAGGTTGCCCTAAGACATGGTAATAAAGTTTATGTTGATCCGTTTTTGCGGATAACTCGCTACCTTTTGGTTTATCGTAACTTGAATAGTAAAAGCCTTCATTTTTAAACCAAGAAATCCCTGAAAATTTCACATCGATTAGCGGTAACTCTAGTACTTTTTTTGTTTCTACATCGATGATGATTATTTTACGCCAGTCACTACCGCCTTCAGAAATACTATAAGCGGCAAGTGAACCGTCTTTTGAGAAACTTAATTGTCCCATTGAGGTGGTGCCATCTTCACTAAAAGCGTTCGGATCTAAAAACACTTCGGCATCGCCATCATCTTTTTGACGATAAACAACGTATTGGTTTTGCAAACCATCATTTTTGTAAAAAAAAGTATAATCACCTTTTTTAAACGGTGCGCCAATTTTTTCATAGTTCCATAATTCGGCTAAACGGGATTTTAATTGCTCTCGATAGGGAATTTTTGACAAGTACTTGAAAGTTACTTTGTTTTCCGCTTTAACCCAAGCGGCGGTTTCTTCACTACGATCATCTTCTAACCAGCGGTATGGATCAGCAATGTCAGTGCCAAAATAATTATCAACCACCGAGCCTTTTTGTGTCGTAGGGTAACTTATCATATTATCTTGCTCCGAGACTTGTTCAACAGGGTTACCAGTACAACCTACTATTAGGCCAGTGCATAAAGTCGTTATTAATAAAAGATTATGTTTCTTCATTTTCATCTCGCTTGGCGTGGTATTAGTTCTACTAAAAAGGTATTAGCAGAAAGCTTTGTCATTGATGCAGAGTTGAACAGTGTAGCAGAAGATAGTTAAGTAAGACTACGACTTGCCTCATTGAGGTTTGAGGCAAGCGTAAGTATTTTTTTACAGTGGTTTGTCGTTGTTATAAGGGATAGCTAACGATTTTCTAAACGATTAAAATCAAGTAATCCAGCCGAATTGGGTTGATTGACTTTATACCAGCGATGTAATTCATCGGAAAATTCCCAGAAGTTAGGGTGAGTTCTACGTATGGCAAACTTGTCTTTCAAAGTACGGTAATCTTGCTCTGTTTCTATGGCGGTAAAGTTAGCGACAAATTGACTTAGCTGAGATTTATCTACTTTAAAAAAGGCATTGGGGTAGTCACCAACAATGCCACGCAAAACAGTGAGAGTATCTTCTTCGGGTAAACGGCGGTTGTCTTCATAAAATAAATGGGCAACATTGCTGTGTGCTGAGTTGTTTATCAAGCTATAGACCTGATTTTCCTCACCATCAGTCACCATGACATAACTTACTTGTGGCAATAAGCTTACTTTTTTAGCGGGTATGGTACTCAGATCAGCTATGATCTTATCGGTATTATTTTGTGCTAATACCGATAAATTATATTGGTTCACTTGTGCATTGTTTGTATATGCAGCAACCAATTGGAAAAATTCCTCTTTTGGTTTAGTTGTTTGGTACTTGATACCCGTTTCAGGTAACTGATAAAAGTTGTCTGAAAAGATATAGTCTTTAATGTCATCAGAGGTATCTCGATACCAATAATCATGTATAGCTCTACGCTTGTCTTTAGGTAAAAAGCTAATAAAGTTACTTTCGGCTTCCATCCGTAAAAAATCCATATATAAACGTGTTTTTAATTGATGGCCGACATTGCCATAGACATCAAAGCCAGCAACTAATAAATAATGAATGCGTTCTAGTAATGGGTAGCTTATTAACCAAGCAGTTTTAGGGGTTGGGCCAACAAAACCTTGTAAAACAGAGGCACTGTCAAAATGTCTTAATATGGTCAAGCTTGCGTTGGGGTTGCCTTTGCCAGACCAAATCAAATCAAAGTTAAGTTTATTATTTTGTAAGTTAAGCCCTTCTATATAGGCTAATTTGTTTTTAATATATTCTTGCTGGCGTGTCGCATATTGACGCCAATAAAGTAATGAAATGGTTTTATCACTGGTTCCTGCGGGTAATTGTAAAAGATCCGAGTTGGCATTGATGAAATCGTTACCGGGATAGTGATCAAAGTTGTCTGGACTGAGAAAAAAGACCCAGAAGTTATCTTCAATCACGTTTAACGCCGTTTGACCACGGCAAACAGGCCCTTTAATAAAGTTCATAATCGAAAATTGTGCTTGGTCTAGTAAAAATTGATAACGTGCTTTGCCCGGAATCGCTTGAAAGGTTTTAAAGGGATTAGAGGCATTAACTAATGCATAATCGGGTAAGGTATTTACGGAGTATTCAGGCTGATAGAAGAGTGTGGTGATGCGCGCCAATTTTTCTTTACCAAAGGGGTAGGGCATATGGCGCTTAGTAATAATGGTGTCGTTATGTTTAATCAGTCGGTAGAACACTTGTGCTTTATCGCCGTTGGCAGTCGTGTTGCCATCAGGGTAGGGTGAATCAAAAGGACGACGGGTAGTGATAACGACAACTTTTTCACCACTCGCGGTGCTTGAGCGTACCAATTTAAAGTAACTCGAGGGTGTTTTATCAAAATATAAATTGGCTAGGTATAAGTGTTCATATAAATAACGAGCAATTAGCTGCTCTTTAGCGGAGCTTCCGTTAAGTAATGTTTCCCAGCGATTGATCATTTGTAGTTCTGTTGCGCTTGGCGGCTTGGACTCTGGCATGACAGCACCGCTTGCTAACCAATCGGTTAATTCATTATGTTCTGTAGTTGATAATGCGGGTAAAGCATAAGGCATACCGCCAAGAGGGGTTTTATTTTTGTATTGTGCAAACTCTTCTATTGTTGGGCATTTTTGGCTTCTATTGAGTGATACATCAAAGGCATTACTGAGTATTGGTTCATTTGGCAGAGGGTGCTGCTTTTTTAACGCTAACATTTGATAAAACAAACTTGCTTGGGTATTTGCTTGCTCGGTTTGCTGGCGCTCGTTAAGTATCGGAAAAAAGCCTTGTTGGCGAAGCGGGGTTAAATTTTCAGTATTAATCTCGGTTAATTTACTTAGGCTGTCAGTGATGTCTGCCGTAAGTAAACGTTCACCATCATAAACTTGTGCTTTATTGGCACCACGCACGATGCCAGCGCGACTTTCCATTTTTAATTGGCAGGGGGCATCGTAACAACCATGACAAACCACACAACGATTTTCGATAATGGGCTGTATGGTTTTATTAAAATGGCTTGCCTGTAATGCTGTTGATTTAGGTTGTAACAATCTATTGTCTACATTACTCGGACCATAAACCTTATCGAACTCCATTATACCTATGGTGGCACAACCAGAGAATAATAGAAAAACTAACAGCCAATAAAACTTACGCATGAAAAACCTTTATAGAGAAAAGAGGGATACAATGTGCGCTAGTTTAAGCTATGTTGCTCTTAACTCCAATGGTGAACTATTACTCAATCGAGCGCCTTGGCCACCATATTTATCTAAATTTCGACAGACTTCATTAATCGAAGGCCAACGTAATTGACACCAATCAGGGGCGAGTAACATTGGCTTATTCGCGGTTGCTGAAACACGGTGGTAAATAATTTCTTTAGGTGTGTGACGAATAATTTCACCCGCCACAGCGGCATATTCACTCATACTGAACACCTTAACACGGTTTGCATGCCATGCTTTAGCCAAGGTACTGCCCTCAATAATTTGTAACGGATGAATTTTTAGCCCTTGGAGCGGAAGCTGTGTAATTTTTTCAAGAGAATATAAAGATTCATCAAGTGCCTCACCCGGCAAGCCCACAATTAAATGTGTACATACCTTGATGCCATATTGGCTAGCTCGTTCTATTGCTTTTTCATAAGCACTAAAATCATGACCACGGTTAATACGCTTTAAGGTTTTATCTAGCGCCGACTGTAATCCAAGTTCTAGCCAAACTTCAAATCCTTGGTCGGCATAATTTTTAAGTAACATTAATACTTCATCGGGCAGACAGTCGGGTCGTGTGCCAACACAAATACCGATAATATTTAATTCTGCTAAGGCCTGATCATATTTTGTTTTTAAATATTCAACTTCTTGATAAGTACTCGTGTAAGCTTGAAAGTAGGCCAAATACTTATTTGCTTTTCCCGCCAACTCTTGTTTACCCAAGTTTAGTTGTTCAACAATTGATTGCTCACTTTTAAAGTGATTAAAAGAGTCAACATTGCAGAATGTACAGCCCCCTTTACCTAATGTGCCATCACGATTTGGACAGGTAAAAGCAGCATTAAGAGTTAATTTTTTAATACGTTGTTGGTATTTACCTTTTAAATACAAGCCAAAGGTATTTACATAATGATCAAGTTGCATATTGTTAAGGGCAGTTACACTAAAATAAGCATGGATTTTATCAATAAATGCTCATTGGAATATTGATATAAGGCATGAATACTTTCTTATGTGAATCGTGATAAGCGATCTTAAGTTATTGTTGAGGAGAGGCAAAGTTCAACAGCGGGGGAGGCTGATGAACTTTGCAATGACAGATACAGTTAGTTAAATTTAGCTGTCATATCAAAGGTAGCTGTGGTTTTAGAGCCAGTATGGCCACTTGGAAAACCCACCGCATTCACTTTTTGATAAAGGAAATCATTAACAGCTTCCAGTTGCTGCTTATCATTTACATGACCCCTAAAAGAAAACTCAGAAAAGGTCACTCTTGGTTTACGGTAGTATGGAGTCCAAAGCTGAAATTCTATCCCAATATTATCAAAGCGTGGTTCTTTTAAGTACCCCTCCCAGCCATGAGATCTCATCACTATCGTCTGGGTTAAATCAGCTTTGTTCTGTTCATACAATGAACCAACAATCTTCCAAATTGTCGAGTTGCTCTTTAAAATTTTAAAGACTGCATCGATATCAACGTTTTTAACATCAATATCTGCAGGAGAGTATGGAATATCGTAGCTAACACTGTAAGCAGCTTTATCACCTGTATAATCAATTTCGGCTTTTTTATAACTAGATAGATCACCGAACCCTTCAGGGTTAGCTGCACGTAGCTTAACTGTTATTTTACTTTTCCTTGGGTTTGTTACATTTTCTCTTACACGAATATAAATAGACTCTGCATTGAGACTCCGTTTTGGTGTATCAATATATGTAACCCACTGAACTGAAACTTCATCATTAAACTCTATAAAATCAAAAGCTTGATTGAATTTGTCAGTTTGCTTATTCGCGGCATAAGGCAAGGTTTTACCCACTCCAGTATTTACATGATACTCAAGAGAGGTAAATTTATCCGGTGACAACGCATATGAACCGAAGCTCAGGCAAAGGGTTATTAAACCAATTAGAAATATATTATTTTTCATGTCAGCACCTTAAAATGAGAGTTGCAGGCGAGCTTGGAAAATGTTGGCATCTTGATCGAACATATCGTTGCCATCGTTGTCCTCATACGACTCCTCATAATCAACTGTTGTATGCACATAATTGAATTGTGCTTTCAAATTATCTTCTAAATACCAGTTAAGGCCTAAAACATAATCTGTTTTCTTACCGCCGTAGATATCAGCGCTTGCATCATCAAAGTCGGCCTGATCAATGCGAAACGCTAGCTCCCATGCGCCATAACCGCCAGCAGAGACGGCGTTACCTGGCTTAACAGTATTAAATGTTCCCTTCTTACCATTATACTGCCAACTCTCTCCTGTTAGCGTATACACAGCCTGAACATAATAGGCGTTTATTGAAATTTCTGGATCATCAACTTGATCAGCTTTTGCCATAACATACTCAGATTGTAGAAGAAAATTTCTGTGTTGATAGGCAAACTCTAAACCGTAATGCTTTAATGATTCCGCATCAAAATCATCCGTATCTATAATTCTTCCCGATGCGCTAGTGCTGGGTCTGGCTCGGTAACGGGCCCCTTGGATATTATCATTGTTCTTTATATTTAGGGCACTTGTTCCTAGGTGAAGTAGGTGTTCGCTATTATTGATTGGTGCAAAGGTCACACGAGCATTTAAAATATCTTGCTCAAAACTTGGATCATCATCATCTTCAATAACGCCTGCATTAAGTCCGTAGCCAAGCATCACATTATAGTTACTACCAACATACCGCCACTGCGCTCCTATCGCTCTTTCAGGAGAAAAAGTATCTGTTGACGCTCGCTCTAAAAAGGCTAACTGAGCCGAACTACCTGTCGCTTCCATACCAAAAGCAATTTTTTGAAATCCGAGGGTTAATTGAGAGTTATCCCAGCCCTTATAAGTAATATTCGCATCCTTAATTTCTACGTCTGAGACACTATCAAAGTCAAACTCTAATGCATACTCCCATACATTCGAGAAGTAGCCTTCTAAGCCAAAACGAATACGCCTAAGACTTACGTCATTAAAGGACTCGCTATAGTTAAGATTTTTGCCGGTATACATTTCATTACCACTCACATAATCCATTTGGATTCGAGCCTTAAACTCCATGGTCGAACGGCCATCACTAGAGATGAATTCAGGAGAAGGAGAACTTTTAGAAAACTTTACTCTGTCTGCTTTTGAAGCGCTATCTTTTGCTTCAATGAGCTCGACCTCTAAAGCATCTAGTCGATCCTCTAAGGCTAAAATTCGATCTTTGTCGTCAGCAAATGCAGCTGAAGATAAACAAAGCAGTGAAGCTGATACAGCTAAGGCGACTTTTGATACTTTTGACATTTTTGATGGGCTTGAAGTTTTATTCATGGTCTATTCCTCGTTGATGTTTTTAGCGATATGACTTGTTAAGTTTTCTAGGGCAGATGTTAAGTTAATCACAAGCAATAAAACATGATCAAAATCAATGGATTATCATTTAGTTAGACGTTTTTACTTAGGAGGGATTTATCAGTTGGCAGATACTATGTGAGGTTATTTTAAAGATTCTAGAAGGTGTATACCCTTGCGACTACAGCTTAGTCTATAGAGGTTAAGTTTTTTTACACCATCGATATCTGACTCAATAATTAAGTGGATATTATAGACCTTATGCACGTTAATCTTCACGCTACCCGATGAGGATTCAATCCAATGTTTCTTAATTATCTGGGGAAGGCTGCGTAATTGCTTACTTAAGTTAACGGTAAGATCATCTATAAATTTAAATTTGAGCTCATCAAATTTTGTTGGTTTAGAAAAATAGCTCCTTTGATAGACTAAAGCATCCATTTTCTGTTCGCTATCTGAACGGAAAAGCAGCACTTTTAATAGCCATTGAAAGTGCTATCGAAATATTCAAGTGATATTGATCTATAATTGATAGTGACACCATCAGTAATTAACCCTTTTACCACTGACAATAGGGCTGCTTCATTAACATAGAGTTATAGTAACGCACATCACCCGTTACCTCTTCACCTAGCCACTCGGGCTTATTTACTACTTGCTCTTCATCATCAAGCTCAACTTCTGCAACAACAAGCCCTTGATTATCAGCATAGAATTCATCCACTTCAAAGGTATGCCCTTCATACTCCACAATGAATCGGGTTTTATCGATCACACCGGGCTCACATATTTTAAGTAACTCTTTAGCTTCTGCTGTTGAGATTTCACTTTCCCATTCGTATCGAGAAGCACCAGACTCATTGCCAATACCTTTTATTGTAAGGAAGCCTTTATCACCCTTGATTCTGACTCTAACCGTTCTTTCTGGAACACTACATAAGTATCCTTGAATAATTCGTAAAGATTTTTCTGCTTTAGCCTTAAAAGACTCCCCATTTACTCGGTATTTTCTCTCAATTTCTTGTGCCATAGAGATCTCCTTAATTAGCAAGAGGTAAATTCTTCATTCCAATAACACGCTTAATCGCCTGAAGGTAATTGATATTTTCAACCCCTACCAGTTGCAGATCGTTAATCGTCTGCTTAATATCATTTAGCTCAGTAGATTCACTATTTATGCTTACAATTCGCGCGCCGTTAACTAAAACATAAGCCACTTCACAAATCGTATTGTTTACCATATAAGCAAAACGTTCTTTACTAATTTTCACCGCCTGTAGATCTTTATGGGTATCGATGAGGGCTAAAAACTCCTCTAGTGAATATTCATCTTGTGAAAATAAAGGGAGATCAACCATAAATGCAGGAAAGATCTCCTGAATCAATTGCCCACTTGAAATAGGAAATACCGCTTTTAGCTTAGGGTCCCATTGCTCTAAACCATCGATGGTTTGAACATATGCCTTCACATCCATTTTTCCATCACGGATTTTGGTATTATTGAGATCATTAGTACGTGACATAATATAAATTTCATCACTTTTCCTATGCCATAATTTTTCAGGAATAGGTAAAGAAAGGCGGGCCATACGTTCAGTCGCTACAGTAAAATCTTGGCCAAAAGTACGAAACTCGAAACGCGGTTTTGAAATCTCACCAATTTTTAATTCTGACATTCTAACGTTTCCTTTTTGTATATTCTACTTTGAAAAGAGCATCATCATGCTACCCCTTCGCATATATTAAAACACGATCCAGATCATAAATTATACAATATTAGTTCTGAGAAACCGTACAGAATAAAATTAGATAACAATAAAATAAACATAAAAGAATTATAACTTTATCGGTATAATTTGATCTTGATCCCGTTTAAGTTACAATTTTATCGCTAAGGTATTTTAAAAGTGAAGCGCCATAAAGGAAAATATAAATGACCAAAGAAGTGGAGCAAAAAATTGACCCGTTAGATATGAACCAATATCGAATGGAGAAGCTCCCCGTTCGGAATAAAAGCAATTTCGAACAATGGCTGGCTCGTTCTGGTGCATGGATTGCTCTCGGTGTATTTATAGTATTGCTTTGGGGCTCACCAGCGAATTTTCTAAGCACATTTGATCCTGATACGTTGAGTAAAACAGCAGCCGAGCATTTCGCCGAAGTGGGTCTAGTTAACTTTAGCTGGCATGGACAAGCTATGCTTGCCATATTTTGCGCCGCAATCGTGCTCTGGGTTACTGAGGCCATTCCTAACTACCTCACCTCCTTAATGGTTATTATTGCACTAGTACTCACGGGAGTATTGCCTGAGAAAGTTGCCTATGCACAGTTAGGCCACCCCATTATGTGGCTCAATATTCTCTCATTTATTCTCGCTTCTATGTTAGTTTCCTCTGGCGCAGCCAAACGGTTTGCTCTATGGTTTATCTGCCGGTTTGGCACCAGCGCCACCCCTATTTTCTATAGTTTTATGATCATTAATTTAACCTTATCAGCATTCATCTCGGCAACAACCGCAAAGGCCGCAATATTAATGCCAATATTTATGGTGATAGCTGCAGTTTATGGTGCTAAAGGCGGAGATAATAAAAATAATTTTGGTAGGAGTTTGGTCTTACAAAACTTACTACAGATCAATTTGTGTGCCGGTGCTTTTGTGACAGGTTCAGGAGCAAACTTACTTGCAGCTAGCCTAATAGTGGGCGCAATTGGAGGTGGTTTTTTCTTTGCAGACTGGATGAATGTCGCCTTACCTATTGTTGTATGCATGGTTATCATAGGCTGGCTGTTAGCCACTAAATTTTTCTTTCCTCTCACTCCAGAGGAGCAACTTCCACAAATTGAAGGAGGCATGGACAGACTCAGGGATGAACTTAAAAAAATGGGAAGGATCTCAATACGAGAGATAAAATCTATTGTTATCTTTGTGACCATTCTTATTTTTTGGGCAACGGATAGATACCATGGTGTTAGCGCGACCGCAATAGCCTTTATCGGTGCCATTGTTGCTCTCTGCCCTAGAATTGGCGTGGTCAATTGGAACCAAGTTGATGTACCTTGGCATCTTCTGCTTTTTTCAGCGGGAGCTTACACACTAGGCGCAGGATTTAAGCAAACCGATTTGCCCAATTTAGCGGTTAATTTTGGTTTAGAGTATTTTGGGATTAATGAAAGCACCCCTTTTAGTGTATTCTATATCGCATTGACTGGAGCCATGCTGTTTAGCTCACTAGTTTTCCAATCTAAAACCATGAGGACCATGCTTTTTGTTCCAATCGCTATCGGTATTGCACAGCGTTTCGATTTCCCAATAATGAGCTTGGCTCTACCTGTCGCTTTACTGATTGAGCATGTTTATGTTTTACCTTTTAATAGTAAGCCCGCACTTTTACTTTACTCTACGGATCATTACAGTTTAAGTGATACCTTTAAATTTGGTTTTACTATGTTGGTTATTGGCTGGATTTTCAGTATTATTCTAGGTGAAACTTGGTTCAAGTGGCTTGGTTATACACCTAATGGCGTTTTTTGGTAGTATGCATTTTTCTTCAAAGGGTGAGTGGGAAGAAACTTAGTGGAATTGGTCTTACTGACCAATTCATTACGCGAATGGTCTTACACTTCCTGTTTCAGTTTGTTCTGCTCAATAATATGTATATCTTGCTGTGGAAAAGGGATGGTAATTTTTTCTTGTTCAAAGGCTAAATAAATTGCTTTATAGGCATTATATTTTGTTGCATATAAGTGGTTGGTGGGTATCCAAAGTCGAATGCCAATAGTAATGGCACTGTCAGAAAATTCATCAATACCTACTTGCATGCGTACTTCATCGGCATAAATATCAAGCGCTGCTAACGTGCGTTCAATAAGTGCAGTGACCTCTATAGGGTTGTCTTGGTATGAAATACCGACAGAGAGCTTTAATAACGTATCTTTTTTGGAGTTCAGCATAACTTCACCAACAATATGTTTGTTGGGAATAGTAATCTTCGCTCCATTTTCATCTTGTATAATGGTAAAACCTAATCTTACCTCTTTAACGATACCTGTTACGCCCAGTATTTCTATGGTGTCATCAATAACAAAAGGGCGAGACATAATGATATTAAAGCCAGCAGCGTAGTTGGACAACAAACCTTGCAAAGCGAGTACGGCACCAAAAGAAGCGGCACCAAGCGCGGCAATAAGTGGGGTAACACTGATGCCTATTTTGCTTAAAACAATAATGCACACCACCGTCATCACCGTAATCTTAGTCATGCTGGCGAGGAAGTAGCTTAAAGTAATGTCTATTTTTTTCTTTTCACAAATGCGTAATACCACTTTTGCTATTTTTCCAGCAAAGAAGAAACCAACCAAAAAGATAAGTACGGCACCAATCAACTGAAAACTGTAATTGGTAAGGAAATCTATGACGAGTTGATATATTGCCGAGGCTTGTTCTAGCTCTTCACGCAATAACTCTGCGGGAAGGTCTACGGCTTGTTGTGCTACTTCGGCAATGGTGTTGGTTAGTTGCTCGGTGTTCTCTATTTTTTGGTCTGACATGTTACTTCCTGAATTAAAGGTTCCATTAAAGAATGTTTAAGAATTTAATTACATTGTATCTATCACTATAATCGAAGGTGGTTTTGACAATAATCACCATTCTTCGTCCATGATCCCTGTGTACCAATGAGATGATTTTACTCTCCTGTGATTTTTTCAGTTAAATAAGCCAGTTTCTTTGTTAATGCCGCCACTTTCTGCTCTAATTCTGTCACTCTTTGGTTGATTGGCGTGGCATTTTCTAAGTGGCCGAGTTCAACTTGACTATCACTTGTTTGCACCAAGCAGTCTTCATCAATGGTTGAAAACAAATGCACATAACGACAGTCGCGCTTTCCTGGTTCGCGCGCAAGTTTTCTAACCAAGACTTGTCCTTTTAAGTCTTGCAGTTCAGTTAAGGCGCTTTCAACTGCGGACACATCGCTAAAATCAGCAAGGCGATTAGTGCGTGTTCGCAACTCACCCGGTGTTTGTGGGCCTCGTAGTAATAACACACAAATAATAGCTCTTTGCTGGGCGGTGAATTGTAAGCTGCCAAATTCTGTATTACAAAAGCGATGGAAATATTTATTCACTCGGCTGGACGCTTTGTGATCAACCATTAATTGGTTTGCTTGTACGAGTTCATCGACGACATCTTGTACATCACTTTCACCAAGAGACATCACAGGCTCACGATTACTTTTTTGGTTGCAGCCAATAAGTATGCCATTTAACGACAGTGGGTACTGCTCTGGGGTGGTCGTTTCTTTTTCTAACATTACCCCAATAACTCGGCATTGCTCTGCGGATAGTGTAATCATTTTAATGGCATCCTGATAAAAATTGCTATGGATGTTATACCAAGCAATAGGCAGTAATACTATGGTAACGTGCTTGATTGTTTATAAAAAGCAGTCGTTAAGGTTTGGTT
>JBAHZW010000047.1:0-5577 GCA_037132835.1 Colwellia sp.
ATTTACTCTTTCCGGCCATAGAAAAATGTGCAATCGATAAACAGTGGCAGTTAATACTGAAAGCGCTACAACGTTTAAATAAAGTATTAGAGCAGATAGATGATTCGGGTGGTTTTCGTTTTACTATTGAAGGGCAGTTAATTCATAAACTAACAACACTCTTTAATTTACTCAGTTGGTCAGACGATAAAAAAGCATTGTGGATTTTTGAACATTTTCAAGAATATAAATATGATGTTTTCCCCTCTGTGCCAGAGGATTTTGACCTGTCTGATGAGGTTACAAAACGCTTCTTAGCGACCTGTACGGCAGAGATTGAAAAACATCAACAATCAGGTGTAAATTTAAGCGATAGAGATGAAGCGTGGGCGATTAAGCGCTTAATAGCGCCACTGATTGAGCAAGCAAAGCAGCGCGGTGATTGGCAAGAGCAGTGTTGCTTAATGAAAAAAAGTGCATGGCAATATTCTGACTTTTTGGACATTAGCACTGTTTACTTAGACAATGATGATGCGTTAGATGCAGAGTATTACCTACAACAAGCCTACCAGCAAGCGAATTCCAGCTACGAAAAAGTGCGATGCCAAGCGCATGAAGTTAATGTGCGCGTGGTCTTAACCGAGTTTAAAAGTGCATGGCAACTTGCATGGCAGATGTTTACAGATAACCCGAGCTTTATGGCGTTTAAAAATCTAACACAATTACAGCAACAGACGGGGGTTATTGATGCTGGTTTTATAACAAAAACAGAGCAGATATTAGCAGATTGTTATCATGAAAACAGTCGTGGTTTATCCCTTAATGCAGATGCGCTGTTAATGTTTTATATTGATCAACATGAACTGCCAAAAGCACGTAAGTGGGTTTTATCACATAAAGCAGATTCCACAAACTTACTTAAATTAGCCAATTTAATCATGATGACACACCCTCAGGAGTCTGTTGATTTACATTACAGGGTGCTCGATTCCATTATTGGACAAACCAAAAATTCAGCTTATCAACAAGCGACCGATCTCTTGCTTAAATTAGAAAAAGGTTTCAAAAGCTGTGATGAAAAAAGTGATAAGAAAATCGCCCTATTGCATTTAATGATAGCTAAAATCATCAAGAAACAGAAAGCCAAGCGCAATTTGATGAAGCTGTTAAAAACCCACTTTGCATCATGTTTTGAGTGAGAATTAACGAAATACGAAACAGAATGTATAAAAAAGTGAGCGATAACAGAGTATTATTGATTTATTGATTGATCATTAGCAGATCCAACAAGGCGAATAAATGAAATTCACTGAAGCGAAACTAGAACAAGCGATTATTGAATTGTTGGCTGAGCAAGGTTACGCGCACCTCAATGGTAGAGAGCTGAATCGTGACCCTTCAGAGGTATTGATTAAAGAGGATTTGCGTACTTTTTTAAGTAAACGTTATTTGCATGCGGGCATCACGCAGGGGGAGATAGAAACGATTATTCGGCAGCTTGAAACCTTGCCTGCCAGTGATCTTTACGACAGTAATAAGATCTTTTGTAAATGGCTCAGTGATGGCTTCTTGTTGAAAAGAGAGTCGTCTACTAAGGCTGGCAGTGCCTCGCAAAAAGATTTGTATATTCAGCTAGTTGATTTTGACAATGTAGAAGAGGCGGTTCAACAAGCTTTGCTTCTTAAGGCTGACGTTATCAGCCTTCAACCTGAGCTTGCCAAGGTGGCAGAACCACCAGCGGATTATAGCGTAAAGACAGATGACACTAATATCTACCGCATGGTTAATCAGCTTGAGATAGAGGGTGCTTTGCCACAACATCAGGGCGAAAAACGTATCCCCGATGGTATTTTGTATATCAATGGTTTGCCCTTAGTGGTGTTTGAGTTTAAGAGTGCAATCCGAGAAAAAGCGTCTATCTTTGAAGCTTTTCAGCAACTGACTATTCGCTATCGTCGCGATATCCCGCAACTGTTTGTGTTTAATGCCTTATGTATTATTAGTGATGGTGTGAATAACAAAATGGGTAATGTGTTTTCCCCTTATCAGTTCTTTTACTCATGGGGCAAGGTGACCGGACAAGAGCCTGTGGCACAAGACGGTATTCATTCGTTACATACGATGCTGCAGGGGTTGTTTAATAAAGCGCGTCTGCGTGATGTGATGCATCATTTTATTTTTTTCCCCGACTCGGGCAAAAAAGAGATAAAAATAGTCCCACGCTATCCGCAATATTATGCGGCTAAAAAGCTGTTTGAGAACATCAAACTGCATCAAAAACCTAAGGGTGATGGTAAAGGCGGGACTTATTTTGGGGCGACGGGCTGTGGTAAGAGTTTCACTATGCAGTTTTTATCACGGCTATTGATGAAGAGTGTTGCATTCAAAAGTCCGACCATTGTATTGATCACCGACCGTACTGATTTAGATGATCAGCTATCACAACAATTTGGCAATGCTAAAGGTTATATCGGTGACAATACCATTGTGACCGTCACCAGTCGTACGCATCTGCGTGAATTATTAAAAAATCGCAACAGCGGCGGTTTATTCCTAACAACTATCCATAAATTTACTGAAGATACCGAACTATTAACGGATCGTTGCAATGTTATTTGTATCTCCGATGAGGCGCATCGTAGCCAAGTTAACTTAGACCAAAAAATAGTGCTGGATACGGAAAAAGGCACGCTTAAAAAAACCTACGGTTTTGCTAAATACTTACATGACTCACTACCCAATGCCACCTATGTTGGTTTCACGGGAACCCCCGTTGATGCGACACTGGATGTGTTTGGTGAAGTGGTTGATTCATATACCATGACCGAGTCGGTCAAGGATGAAATCACCGTGCGTATTGTTTATGAAGGACGTGCGGCGAGAGTGTGTTTGAACAATAGTAAATTAACAGAAATAGAAAAATATTATAAAGAGTGTGAAGACTCTGGCAGTAATGAATTACAAATCGAAGAAAGCAAAAAAGCCACTGCGAATATGAATTCGATTTTAGGCGATCCAGATCGCATTCGTGTCTTAGCCAAAGACTTTGTTGAACATTATGAAAAACGGGTAGAAGAAGGTGCGACGGTTGCAGGAAAGGCAATGTTTGTGTGTAGTGCACGCAGTATTGCTTATCAGTTGTATCAAGAATTAGAAGCGTTAAGACCTGAATGGTTTGAAATAAAGGATACGGACAATACTCAAGCATTATCAGACACTGAGCGACAACGTGCTATCAGTGAAGGGCGACTTGCCGCCCCCTCTGAACGGGTGAAGATGGTGATGACCCGTGGCAAAGACGATGTAGAACGCTTATATAACTTGCTGGGTGACAAAGATGAACGCAAACAATTAGACCGGCAATTTAAAAATAAAAACGCTAACTTCAAAATAGCCATTGTGGTCGATATGTGGTTAACCGGTTTTGATGTGCCTTTTTTAGATACCATGTACATTGACAAACCCATCCAAAAGCACAGTTTGATCCAAACTATTTCCCGTGTAAATCGCCAGTTTGAAGGTAAAGATAAAGGTCTGGTGGTGGATTACATCGGCATTAAGTCTGAGATGAACAAAGCGCTGGCACACTATTCAAAAACCGATGAAACCAATTTTGAAGATGTTGCCGCCTCCGTAATTGAGGTAAAGAATCATTTGCACTTACTGGCGAGCTTATTCCATCGATTTGATTGTGCACCTTATTTTTCAGGGCAAGCGGTTGCGCAGTTAAACTGCTTAAATCAGGGCGCAGAATTTGTATTAATAACTGAGAAACAGCAAAAACGTTTTATGGATTTAGTCAAACGTTTAAAAGCGGCTTATGACGTGTGCTGTGGCAGTGAAAAAATTAATGAAGATGAACGTAACCATATTCACTTTTATTTAGCGATTCGCTCAATCGTTTATAAGCTGACGAAAGGTGAAGCGCCCGATACAGCGCAGATGAATGCCAAGGTACGTGAAATGATTAGCGCTGCATTGCAAAGTGATGGCGTTGAAGAGATCTTTAAACTTGGCCATCAAGAGGGTGGTGAGATTGATATCTTTAATGATGATTACATTGCCAAAATAGAAAAAATAAAATTACCTAATACCAAAATTAAGTTACTGCAACAGTTATTAGCTAAAGCGATTGGCGAGCTAAACAAAATAAACCAAGTGCAAGGCATCGATTTTACCAAGCGTTTTGAGGCTTTAGTTGAACGTTATAATGAGCGTAAGGAAGATGATGTACTGGTTAGTGAGGTGTTAGAAGAGTTTTCAGATAGCATGGTTGATCTGATTTACGGCGTTAAAAATGAGATGAACTCAGGCGATGAGTTGGGCATCGACATCGAAGAAAAAGCTTTTTATGACGCATTACAATCCTTAGCAGTGAAATATGATTTTGATTACCCAGAAGATAAACTGATTGAGCTTGCCAAAGCGGTCAAAAAGATTGTTGATGACAAAGCAAAATTTACCGATTGGAGCCATCGTGATGACATTAAAGCGGCCTTAAAAGTGGCGCTCATTTTGGTGCTTGCTAAGTTCGGCTATCCACCGATTAGTCGTGATGAAGTTTATAAAAAAATATTTGAGCAAGCGGTGAATTATAAAGAAAATAGGCTTGCTTAGGTTTGTTTTGATAGTCATATATATGTTCAACCAGTTAATCAGTCATTAATGTTCAAGGAGATGCTATGAGTGACAATAAATATACACCACCAAAAATATGGAAAAATGAAGTGAGTAGCGGTAACAAGTGGGCAAATATTAACAGCCCGGAAGCGGGTGCAAGATTTGCAAGAGAATTGCCTGAAGGCGAACACCCATTTCAACTTTATTCATTAGGCACTCCAAATGGTCGAAAAGTGACCATAATGTTCGAGGAGCTATTAGCCCTTGGTATTAAAGAGGCTGAATATGACGCTTACCTCATCAATATTGGTGAGGCAGATCAGTTCTCATCTGGGTTTGTTGCTGTTAATCCCAATTCAAAAATTCCTGCTCTCGTTGATAAATCAACAGATGAACCTGTGAATGTATTTGAATCAGCATCAATATTGGTGCATTTGGCAGAAAAATTTGAGCAATTCTTACCTAAGTCTGGTGCTGCAAGAACTCAAACATTCAATTGGCTCTTCTGGGCGCAAGGCTCTGCACCCTTTTTAGGGGGTGGATTCGGTCATTTCTATGCCTATGCCGATGAAAAGCAAGCATACCCTATTAACCGTTTTGCTATGGAAGTAAAACGTCTACTAGACGTATTAGATACACAACTTGCAGAAAATACCTTTGTGGCAGGCAAGGAATATACCATTGCTGATATGGCTATTTGGCCTTGGTATGGAAATCTAGTGCTTGGTAAGCTGTATGATGCGGCTGAGTTCTTGCAAGTTCACACTTATACAAATGTTGTTCGTTGGGCAAAACAAATTGAAGCTCGTGAAGCTGTTCAGCGTGGTCAAGTTGTAAATCGTTCTCAGGGTGAAGAATGGGAACGGCTTACCGAGCGTCATGCTGCTGAAGATATTGATAATGTCTTAAAAATGACCAGAGGCCGTTGATCTTTCGACTTTGTTTTTTAAGGTGCATGGTCGCTCTCGCATTCACTGT
>JBAHZW010000136.1:0-8548 GCA_037132835.1 Colwellia sp.
ACTTATACTTCGGCTCATTATTATAGTTGTATTCTCTAAATGAAATAAGCTACTGAGTAGCTTATTGATGATAAGGTTAATTAAGTGGCAAGTCTTATTAGTTCAAACCGAAGTCGCGGTATTAAAAATTCATTAGCAAAGTGGCTAATCACCTTAGGTGGTATTAGTGTGCTGTTTACTCTTGTGTTGATTTTTTTGTATTTACTTTACGTTGTTAAACCTATTTTTGATTCGGCTACAATTGAGCCAGAAATTAATATTAGCCTTAATTTAAATAAAGGGGAAAGGGTATTAAGTACCGGCGCTGATGAACTACAAGAAATCGCGTATTATATTACGGATACTGGCATTATTGATTTTTATCACGTCAAAGCGAGTGCTGAACACGCGAGCAATCAATTTAAGGTGGGTGATAAAGCGCTTGCGATGCCTTTACTTGCCCATGATGACTTCCAGCAGAAAAATGTATCGAGTATTACCAGTACTTTCTCTGGCATCAAATTACTGCATACCGTTACCGGTAAAACATTATTAGTTCAGCCAAGCTTTTTTGCTAAATATGCGAATGATACCCGTGAAATCATCCCACAGCTCAATTACCCCTTGGGTCAAAGCTCATTAATTATCGATGAACAAAATATACCCTTGTCTGCGCTAGCTTTTGCAATGGATGAGGAAAGAGTGGTCTTTGTTGGTTTCACTGAAGATAAACGGCTAATAAAAACGACTTTTATTGCTGAAGATGATTTTAGCGCTAATAATGGTGATGATGTTGAATATGAAACTATTTTTCAACAGATAGCCTTTCTTGATAACACGGTTGATGAAATAACAGTCACCCCCGATTTAAGTTTAGCCTTTATTCGACGTGCTTCAACTGTGTATGTCTATGAATTAGATGATGATGAAGAAGTTATCCTTAAAGCGACAATTAAGCCCAACTTAGAAAAAAACACCTACCTCACCTCAATGGCTCTGCTTTCAGGCAGTAGTTCAGTTCTACTCGGCGACAGTAATGGTCACGTTAGTCAATGGTTTGAAGTAGCAACCGACGAAGGACGTGAGTTTAAGCAGATTAGACGTTTTGATACGAATGACGGTAATACTAAGGCAAGTAATAGCTCATTAAAGGGTGACCCAAAAGCAGTTCTAGCGATTTATACGGAACGATTTAGAAAGAGTTTTTATACCCTCACTGAAACGGGACTCGTGAATGTTTTTTATACCACCAGTGATGCACATTTATGGCAAGGGCAATTAACGTCAAGCCGGCCTGCTGCCTTTGCAATTGCGCCGCGTGCCAATGGTTTAGTTGTTATCGGTAACGATGAAACGAATCAGCGCAACCTACAAATATTTAGCGTGCATAATGAGCATCCAGAAGTAACTTGGCAGGCATTATGGCAAGAAGTTTGGTATGAAGGTTACCCTGAGCCAGATTATATTTGGCAATCAACATCTGGCTCTGATGACTTTGAAGGTAAGTTCTCTTTAGTGCCTATTTCCTTTGGGACGATGAAAGCGGCTTTCTATGCCATGTTGTTTGCTGTCCCTATTGCGCTATCTGCGGCTATTTATACTGCCTATTTTATGACACCGGGCATGCGTAAAAAAGTTAAGCCAACCATTGAGTTAATGGAGGCACTGCCGACGGTTATTTTAGGTTTTTTAGCGGGCTTATGGTTAGCTCCGATCATGGAAGAGTATTTACCCGCGGTATTCTTACTCCTAATACTTTTGCCTTTATCAACACTGTGTACTGCATTTGCATGGCATAACCTGCCTAATAAATGGAAAGAAAAACTGCCGGAAACCTTTGCACCTCTGCTATTAATACCCGTCATGATATTTGTTACTTATGTCGCATTTTCTTTGTCAGGTGTGCTTGAGTCCGTACTGTTTGGTGGAGATATGCGTCAATACTTAACCAATGATCTAGGCATTGATTTTGATCAACGTAATGCCTTAGTGGTTGGTATTGCTATGGGGTTTGCTGTTATTCCCACCATATTCTCGATGGCAGAAGATGCAATCTTTAGCGTGCCAGGTCATTTAACCAGTGGCTCATTAGCGCTCGGGGCAACACAGTGGCAAACACTGGTTAAAGTTGTGCTATTAACGGCAAGTCCCGGTATTTTTTCAGCGGTTATGATGGGGCTTGGGCGTGCGGTAGGTGAAACGATGATTGTCTTAATGGCAACAGGTAATACACCTATTCTCGATTGGAGTATCTTCCAAGGTATGAGAACGCTTGCGGCAAACATTGCCGTAGAAATGCCTGAATCAGAGGTCGGCAGCTCTCATTACCGTATTTTATTCTTAGCCGCCTTTGTGCTCTTTATATTCACCTTTATTTTCAACACCGCAGCGGAGTTTGTTCGTCAACGATTACGAGAAAAGTACAGCTCAATGTAGCACTGTTCAATGTATTGTATTAGATGTTAAGTAACGATAAAAATTATAGGTATAAAGTAGCTCGTCAACTTTAAGCTATAGGGTCAAATTTAAATGAAAGAGCACGGAGTTGATGACCATCAATGAGTACTTTTTCTGCCTAAATTTGGCGATATAGCGATAAGTTGGCCGTTACTTACTAATTAAGAGTTTATTATGAATAAGTGGTTTAAATCAGGTTCACCTTGGATATGGTTATCGGCGGGTGGCGTCAGTATTAGTTTAATTTCAGTATTAGGGCTTTTATGGCTTATTGCCTCAAGAGGATTAACTTATTTTTGGCCAAGTGTGTTATATCAGTTTGATGTTACTGACGAACAAGGGGTAAAAACTGTTGTCATTGGCGAAATTTATGATAGAGAAGAAATACCTGTCAGCCAATTGGCTCATTTGAATTTAGCACTAAAGCCTGATCAAGAAATCTTAGAGCGTTTGTTAATTAAAACAGGTAACCGAGAGTTGGTTAGCTTAGACTTTCGTTGGTTGTTAAGTCATAACATTACCAAAACACAAACACCCAAAGAGTTGGTAGTTGTTGAACGTCGCACTCATGGTAACTTTTATGGTTATATAGACAGTGTAGTGCTTGAGGGTAAAGAAGTTTCTGTCGAGCAGTTTCCTGAATTATTAACCCGTGTTGAGAATTTTCAAGAGAAAATTGACGACTTACAAAAAGCAGATATTGGGGCGATAAACTATCAATTAGAACGTTTACGATTAAAAACACGTAAATATCAATTACAAGATAAACTAACCGCTAAATTGCAAGCAGAAATTGACCATGAAATAGTGACATTAAAGCAGGCCTATGCAGAATTAGAGCAAGAGTTAATGGGGTATCGACAAGAAATATCACGTGATCATATCGTTATGCGTGCTATGGATGGTCAGTTAGTGACTATCAATTTTGAATCTATCCTTAAGATGACTTTCAACAATCGTCTTAATATTTTTGAAAAAACAGCGTTGTTCTTTAGTCAAATTGGTGGCTTTATCATTGAAGACCCACGTGAAGCGAATACCGAGGGTGGTGTCTTTCCCGCTATTTTTGGTACCGTACTGATGGTGTTGTTAATGACCATTATTGTTTCACCCTTTGGTGTTATCGCCGCTATTTATTTACATGAGTACGCAGGTAAGAATGCTTTCACCAAGTTGTTACGAATTGCCGTTATTAACTTAGCGGGTGTACCTTCAATAGTTTATGGCGTGTTTGGCTTAGGGTTTTTGGTTTATATGGTGGGTGGCTCACTTGATCAATTGTTTTACTCAGAAAACCTACCGAGTCCCACTTTTGGTACCCCAGGTGTACTATGGTCTTCTGTAACATTAGCCATACTAACACTACCCGTGGTAATTGTTTCAACGGAAGAAGGGCTATCACGTATTCCTTCGGCTATGCGTCATGGTTCATTAGCATTAGGCGCCACCAAAGCTGAAACCTTGTGGCGTATCATTTTGCCGATTGCCAGTCCTGCTATTATGACCGGTATTATTTTAGCTATTGCAAGGGCTGCAGGTGAGGTTGCTCCTTTGATGTTAGTTGGCGTGGTTAAAATGGCACCGAACCTCCCCTTAGATGGAAACTTTCCATTTTTGCACTTAGATAGAAAATTCATGCACTTAGGGTTTCATATATATGATGTTGGCTTCCAAAGCCCTAATGTTGAAGCCGCACGTCCGCTGGTTTTTGCAACCGCTTTGCTGTTGGTCAGCATCATAATTGCTTTAAATATGACCGCCGTTAAAATTCGTAATAATTTACGTGAAAAATATAAAATGTTAGAGCACTAGTTTGTTCACATAGTACTGAGTAACAATATACTCAGTTAAACAAAGTAATTAAATTAAGTAATAACTAAAGACATTAGAGAATAGACTATTATGATTTCAATTAGCCCAAAAGTGCTAGCGACTGGCTCAGATTTATCAATTGGAAAAAAGTTAGATTTAAATAATTTAACACCAGATCAAGTTGCCTTAGATATTAATAAATTAAATTTATACTATGGTCAAAAACAAGCGCTAAATGATATTACTATGTCTATTCCAAAAGGCCAGGTAACCGCGTTTATTGGACCAAGTGGTTGTGGTAAATCAACGTTATTACGTTGTATTAACCGTATGAACGATCTCATTGATACTTGCCATATCAGTGGGCAGATAAATTTGCACGGCAATAATATCTACGATAAACATATTGATGTAGCTGAACTTAGACGAAAAGTCGGCATGGTATTTCAACGACCTAACCCTTTTCCAAAGACCATTTATGAAAATGTTGTCTATGGTATACGTATTACGGGTGAAAATAACCGCAGAGTACTTGATGAAGCAGCAGAGAGGGCATTACGTAATGCCGCGCTTTGGAATGAAGTAAAAGACAGGTTACATGATAGTGCGTTAGGCCTTTCAGGTGGTCAGCAACAACGGTTAGTTATTGCTCGTGCGATTGCTATTCAACCAGAAGTATTACTGCTTGATGAACCCACTTCAGCCCTTGACCCTATTTCTACCTTGACCATTGAAGAGTTAATTAATGATCTTAAGAAGCAATTTACCGTGGTAATTGTTACCCATAATATGCAACAAGCCGCACGCGTATCGGATCAAACGGCATTTATGTATATGGGGGACTTAATCGAGTACAGTGATACCAATACCCTATTTACGACACCATTGAAAAAGAAAACTGAAGATTATATAACCGGTCGTTATGGTTAAGTGAAGAGAAGATAATATGAAAGCATATACTTATAAAGGGACATACCATGGATAATACAAAAATTGGTCGTCATATTTCTGGCCAATTCAATGAAGACTTAGAGCGCGTTATTAATAATGTTATGAAAATGGGCGGTTTAGTTGAAAAACAATTAACGGATGCCTTAGCTGCGGTTAACCAATCTGATGTTGAGTTAGCAAAGCAAGTGTTAAAGAATGATTATAAAATTAATGAATGCGAAATGAACATTGACGATGAATGTACGCGAATTATTGCTAAACGCCAACCTGCTGCGGGCGATCTGCGTTTAATTATGGCCGTAGTGAAAACGATTGCCGATTTAGAACGAATCGGTGATGAGGCTGAGAAAATTGCCCGCGTTGCGCTAGAACGTTTTTCATCTAAACAAGCCGACTTACTGGTTAATCTAGAGAGCTTAGGTCGACAGGTATTAGAGTTTTTACAGGATAGCCTTGATGCTTTTACTCGTATGGATTGTGATGCGGCTATTAAAATCCATCAAAGGGATGACAAAATAAACCGTGAATATGAAGCGTTAATACGCCAATTAATGACTTATATGATGGAGGACCCACGCTCAATACCGCGAATTATGACTGTTATTTGGTCAGCGCGTGCACTAGAACGTATTGGTGATCGTTGTCAAAATGTTTGTGAGTACATTATTTATTTCGTCAAAGGCAAAGTTGTACGTCACACTTCCACTGAAGAAATAAAAAAATTATAAGTAATTTTCCACGCCTCCCTCTTGAAAATACATTAAATTCAATTGATTAGCTAAGCTCTTTTTTAGTGCTTAGCTAAATTCTCTATATATAGATCAAATAAGTTAGTCAAGGATACAATTATCCTAATATTAGCATTTAACATTAGAAGTTAAATGGGTTATTATCCGCGCCGAATAGTAATGACGAGAGTTAGACCTACTGGAAAATAACTTATGACTACCAATTCAATTTTAGGTGTTTTTGCAAAATCACCAATCAAACCCTTAGTAAAACACATTCAAATAGTTGTTAAATGCAGTAAACAACTTATTCCATTCTTTCAAGCATGTACCGAAAAGAACTGGAGTGAGGCGGCGATTATTCGTCGGCGACTCTCTACGTTAGAACAAGAGGCTGACACCTTAAAACGCCAATTACGTTTAGATCTCCCTGGTGGTTTATTTATGCCAGTAGACAGAACGGATTTACTTGAGCTTGTTACCCAACAAGACAAAATAGCTAACAAAGCCAAAGATATCGCGGGTCGTGTCTTAGGGCGACATCTTGAAATACCGACAGGCTTGCAAGCTGAGTTCTCTGTCTATTTAACGCGCTGTATCGATGCGACTGAAAAAGCGGCAGAAGCGATCAATGAACTCGATGACTTGTTAGAAACAGGTTTTCGTGGCCGTGAAGTTGCCTTAGTCGAGAACATGATCAACCAATTAGACGCTATTGAAGATGATACGGATAGCTTACAAATTAGTTTACGTAAAAACTTATTAAAGATTGAAAAGGATTTGAATCCAATTGATGTAATGTTCTTATATCAAATTATTGATTGGGTCGGCGATTTAGCTGATCTTGCCGAGCGTGTTGGCGCACGTTTAGAAATTCTTCTCGCTAGAAAATAAGGCTTTATTGATGGATATTATACTTAACTCGGGTGGCACATTTGTCATTCTTGCTGCCATTGTCGGTTTCTTCATGGCATGGGGGATTGGTGCTAATGATGTCGCTAATGCGATGGGTACCTCGGTTGGTTCAAAAGCACTAACGATAAAACAAGCCATTATTATTGCAATGGTATTTGAATTTGCTGGCGCATATCTTGCTGGTGGTGAGGTCACATCGACAATACGTAAAGGTATTATTGATGCGAGCTATTTTATAGAGACACCTGAACTACTTGTTTACGGGATGATTTCTGCCCTTTTTGCGGCAGCCACTTGGTTATTAATCGCCTCATATCTTGGCTGGCCTGTATCGACTACCCATTCGATTGTTGGTGCTATTGTTGGTTTTGCTGCCGTAGGCGTGAGTGTTGATGCGGTTGAATGGAGTAAGGTTATAGGCATTGTCGGTAGCTGGGTTATTACACCACTTATTTCAGGTATTATCGCTTTCATTATATTTAATAGCGCACAAAAACTTATTTTTGATACCGACAAACCCTTGCAACAAGCAAAGCGATGGGTTCCTGTTTACATGTTCCTTGCGGGCTTTATTTTGTCCCTTGTTACCATTAAAAAAGGTTTAAAACATATAGGGCTAGAAAATATAGACCTAGGCTTTGTCAATTTTGAAATTAAAGGGGCGGGTGGTTATTATCTAGCAATTATTTTCGCCACGACTGTTTCCCTTATAGGTAAAGTATTTATTAACCGTTTACGCTTTGACGAAAACCTTGCCAAAGAGGCGCAGTACGTTAACGTTGAAAAAGTATTTGCGATATTAATGATTGTCACGGCGTGTGCAATGGCCTTTGCACACGGATCGAACGATGTTGCCAACGCTATTGGTCCGTTAGCCGCTGTGGTTAGTATTGTTGATAATGACGGTCAAATAGCCGCTAAATCAGCCATTGCTTGGTGGATATTACCCCTAGGTGGTTTAGGAATTGTTGCTGGCCTTGCTTTGTTTGGTCATAAGGTTATTGCAACCATTGGCCAAGGTATTACCCATTTAACACCAAGTCGTGGTTTTGCTGCTGAATTAGCTGCGGCAAGTACCGTAGTTATTGCTTCAGGAATAGGCTTACCTATATCAACAACACAAACGCTGGTAGGAGCGGTATTAGGTGTAGGTATGGCACGTGGTATAGCGGCTATTAATTTAAACGTAGTACGTAATATTGTTGTATCTTGGGTCATTACATTACCTGTTGGTGCTGGTTTATCCATCCTCTTCTTCTGGTTGATGGAAGCAACGTTTAGTTAGTCATATATTGCTCCAAAGAGTTTGACTTTTACTAAGCAGAAATATAAAAGCCGCAACGTATTGCGGCTTTTTTTATTTTAGATTGAGCGTATTTAAATGTGATCTTTAAATAGGTTAAATTTCAGTGCCAGTTATTTAACTTGCTATTCTAACTTAAAGAACTAGCTTAAAATTCTAACTCAGCTACGTTCAGTGACTTCTAATAAGTGGTAACCAAACTGAGTTTTTACTGGACCTTGTACCGTATTTAAAGGAGCTGAAAAAACAACTTCATCAAACTCAGGCACCATTTGACCTGGGCCAAAGCTACCTAAATCTCCTCCTTGAGCACTAGACGGGCAGTTGGAATGCTCTTTAGCCACTTCTGTAAAGTCTTTACCGGCTTCAATTTCTATTTTTAAGGCTAAACATTTTTTTTCTG
>JBAHZW010000007.1:0-16954 GCA_037132835.1 Colwellia sp.
CAGGCACCATTTGACCTGGGCCAAAGCTACCTAAATCTCCTCCTTGAGCACTAGACGGGCAGTTGGAATGCTCTTTAGCCACTTCTGTAAAGTCTTTACCGGCTTCAATTTCTATTTTTAAGGCTAAACATTTTTTTTCTGTGTCCACCAGTAGATGACGAGCGCTTGCTTGGGGCATACTTTTTTCCTATTTGGTATAATTGAGTAGGCTTACAGTAACGTATCTAATTGATAATTTATAGCCATTACTTAGCGGTTTAATTTATTCTTTTTATCTGTTTTAGGGGGCGATCTTCATTGGTTACGGATATTTATTAACGGAAACGTTACTTAAGGGTAGCTATAATCAAACATAGAAAAAATCTATGAATGCTAAAATTAAATATGGCTATGTAGTATACTCAGGAGCGCTTTATAAGCGTCATCTTCGAAGTCTCTAATCGAAGATCCATTGCGCTTTAGAAACTGGATCCCCGTATTAAAACACCACGGGAATGACGATCCTGAGCCAAGGGCATGGGCATGGGCATGGGCATGGGCATGGGCATGGGCATGGGCATGGGCATGAAAAGATAAATTAAATTAAATACAATAACTTAATGTTAATATATTTAAGTGTCTGTTTTATTTTTATTAAAAATAGAGCCTTCACGCCTTTATATATTAAATTTATAGTGATTTTGGCCAATCTTATTTGCTTATTAACAACTAACACTATATTTTTGAGCAATATATCTAGTTTTCTCCCCATTCAACTTATTGACGACAAAGAGCCCTCATATGACTACACCACAACGTGATATTACCTTAAGATTTTTAGCCGAACCACAAGATGTAAATTTTGGCGGTAAAGTACATGGTGGCGCGGTAATGAAATGGATCGATTTAGCTGCTTATGCTTGTGCCGCAGGCTGGAGTGGTCGTTACTGTGTTACCGCTTATGCGGGTGGTATACGTTTTATTGCCCCTATACATGTAGGTAGCCTCGTTGAAGTTGAAGCTAAAGTGATTTACACCGGTAATTCATCAATGCATATTGCTATTGAAGTGAACGCTTGTGATCCTAAATCATTAAACCGCCGCTTAACTACCCACTGTATTGTTATCATGGTTGCTGTTGACCAAAACGGTCAATCAGAAAGAGTGCCACAATGGGCACCCGAAACCCCCGCAGATAAAAAGCAACATGAAACAGCAATAAAATTAATGGAAATGCGGAAACAAATTGGTGAAGAAATGCAGATTTTTGTTGATTAGTTTATCCATGACTAAAGAGTAGATAATGATCCGAACTTTATTTCTTCTCTCCGTTTTCTCGATGGGGTTATTGTCTAGTCAGCCAAGCTTTGCACTGTCAAAGTTTGGTCATCAAGTTATCTGTCAACTTGCTTTTGATCATTTATCTTTAGTGAAACAACAAAGAATTAACCAACACTTACATGCCGTCCCTAAAAAACATCAAACACTCATCAACAAGTACAATGGCGATCATGAAAACACGCCAATGACTTTTGCATCAGCCTGTACTTGGGCTGATGCCATAAAAAAACAGCCAGAATTTAAACGTTACACTAGTTGGCACTATTTTAATGTGCCGAGAGATTTAGCACAAATCACTAAGCCGTTGTGTAGTAGCAATTGCTTACCTCAGGCCATCATCACCCATCAAAAACAATTGCAATCGAGCCCTATATCCTGGAAATCAGCACAGGAATTACTCTTTTTAGGACATTGGTTAGGTGATATTCATCAACCATTACATGTCAGTTACGCCAGTGATTTAGGGGGTAATAAAATACCGTTGTTTGAGACAAAAAGTCAGTGTAAAAACTTACATTGGTATTGGGATTCTTGCCTAATAAATTCATCCAATCGTACTAAAAAACAATGGCTAGAACGAGTAAACCAACAGTGGCATACCGTGGTCACACCCACCTATTATAGCCAACACGTGTGGCAGTGGGCTGATGAGTCGTATCAATTGGTTCGCCAACCTAGCTTTAAGTATTGCTACTTAACAAATCGGCGTGAATGCCTACCGATTCAAAGTAAACTAAAACTTACAAGTGAATACACCCGTCAATACCTACCAGTAATGGAGCAACAAATACTAAAAGCAGCGCAACGCCTTGTTCGTATCCTTGAAAAGTCCTTATAATATAATACATAGCAGAATAAGCGCTTTTTATTAAGGTGCATAGACTTTTGCTTTAGCCACACTATGGTGCGCTGGCATTTTTTTTCGGCGACACTTTGGTGCAGCAACCATCCCCTCCTCACTGCAAATAATAAATACTCTTTAATAACAATACGTTACTTTATGGCTTGTTTTTTGCTATGGCTTGGTATTATGAATATTTTTTTCTGTAAACTAAACCAGGGTTTTGTATGAATGAATCGTCTTTAAAACATAATTTTTTATCCTTCCAGGGCAGATCTAGGATTCTTCATAGTACTTGGTTAGCATTTTTTATTACCTTTCTTGTTTGGTTTAGCCACGCACCACTGATGTCGACCATAAAAGCGAGTATGGGTTTAACCGACATTGAAGCCAAAATTTTATTGATTTTGAATGTCGCCTTAACGATACCTGCACGTATTGTTACCGGTATGTTAGTTGATAAATATGGCCCTCGTAATTCTTATACCGCGATGTTGGTGGCCACTGCCGTATTATGTTTTTTCTTTGCCTCTGCGCAAAGCTTTGAAACCTTAGCCTTAGCTAAGTTTTTGATGGGCTTTGTTGGTGCGGGTTTTGTTATTGGCATTCGTATGATCAGTGAATGGTATCCCGCGAATCAATTAGGATTAGCCGAGGGTATTTATAAAGGCATGGGCAATGTTGGCTCCGCAGTAGGAGCTGGTAGCTTAGTCTATATTGCCAGTTTATTTGGTGGTGAAGATGGCTGGCGTTATGCCATTGCCTCAACGGGCGTAATTGCTCTGTTATATTCAGTATTCTATTATTATGCTGTCACAGATACCCCGGCAGGATCAACCTATTTCAAACCGAATAAATCGGGTGGCCTTGAGCTAACCAGCAAACGAGATTTTATTTTCTGTTTATTATTTAATATACCTATGGTGGCTGCATTAGCCATTTTAACTTGGCGAGTAACCGACGCTGGCGTAGTTGCTGGTACAGGTGCCGAGATAGTAGTTGGTGCCGGTTTACTCAGTAATTTTGCCTCTTATGTAATTTATGGTTTTTTGCTAGCGCTGATCTCTTATCAATCATGGAAATTATTCCAAGTAAATAAAGACATGTTGCAGTCTCCTCCTATGGATGAAATTTTACAGTATAAATTCAAACAGGTTGCCATTTTAAGTATTGGTTATGCGGTCACCTTTGGTGCCGAATTATCCGTTATATCTATGCTTGCTCAGTATTTTGAAAGTAAATTCTTAGTTGCTGCTGCCGCCGCTGGTATTTTTGGTGCTTGTTTCGCGGCTGTTGATGTCATTTCCTGTCCATCTGGTGGGTTTTTCAGCGATAAGCTCGGTCGAAAAACGCCTTTAATCCTATTGTTAAGCGGCGCGTCTATAGGCTTTTTTGTTATGTCGATGATCACACCTGATTGGCCTCTTTCTGCGGTAGTTGCAACCATGATGATTTGTTCATTCTTTTTAGGCTCAGCCGCGGGATGTGTCTTTGCCGTTGTCCCGTTAGTTAAGCGTAAATTAACCGGCCAGATTGCGGGTACGGTGGGTGCCTATGGTAACGTAGGTGCGGTTGTATTTTTATTAGTCTTTTCTTTTGTATCACCGGCTATATTTTTTGCCACTATTGCCGTAGGTGTTGCCTTTGCCGCATTCTGTTCCTTATTTTTAGATGAACCCAAAAAGACAATGGCCGAAGTGATGCCTGATGGCACAGTGCAAATGATAGATGTACATTAAAAATCCTAGGCATTAAGCTATTTTTAATGTCATACGAATTCCATTAAGTTAGGGGCGTCATTTGAGTAGTGAATTAAGTTTTACAGTAGCACAACGTTCAGTGGCGGGTAAAAAGCCGCAAAATGAAGATGCCATTGGTATACGACTGCCTAGAGACACAACATTAATTAATAAAGGTGCTGTGGCCGTTATTGCCGATGGTGTTAGTGCTGCAGAGGCTGGGAAAGAAGCCAGTGAAACCTGTGTACGCAATTTCTTATATGATTATTATTCCACTCCCGATAGCTGGAGTGTCAAAAAATCAACCTCACAAGTATTAACTGCGCTTAATCGTTGGTTATATGGTCAAGGCCAACAATATAATGATGCGCAAAAAGGTTATATCAGTACCTTTAGTACCATTATTTTCAAATCCCAAACTGCGCATATTTTTCATGTGGGTGATACTCGCATCTATCGTCTACGTCACGGCGAATTAGAACAGCTCACCCGCGATCACAGTACTTATATCAATGCCAAACAAAGCTATTTATCTCGAGCCATGGGTTTAGATGTAAAGCTGGATGTTGACTGTCGAAGTCTAGGCGTTGAGCAAGGCGATATTTATTTTTTAAGTACTGACGGTATCCATGATTTTATTAAACAAAAGGTGATATTAGCTGCGTTAAACAAACTTACACAAGCAAGTAATGAGTCTTGCTTTGAAAAAACATGTGAAGAATTAATTGCCTTAGCCCTCGCCAGCGACAGTAGTGATAACTTGAGTTGCCAAATTTTACGCGTTGATACCTTGCCAACTCAAACGATGAATGAAGTTGGCCGGCAATTATCTGAGTTACCCTTCCCTCCTTATTTAAAGGAAGGCATGATTTTAGATGGCTATAAGGTTGAAAAGTGCTTGCATGTAAATAGCCGCAGTCAAGTGTATGTCGTACGTGATGTTGACAGCAATGATCGCTATTGTATGAAAACACCCTCAGTCAATTTTGATGATGACTTAGCCTATATAGAACGCTTTATTATGGAAAGCTGGATGGGAAGCCGTATTTCTAACCCCCATGTAGTAAAGGTTATTCAGACAAAGAAAGATAAAAATTGGCTCTATTATTTAACTGAGTATATCGAAGGCCGTACACTCGAAGAATGGATAAAAGAAAATCCCAAGCCTGCTGTACAGGATGTTGTCTACATTCTAGAGCAAATTAGCAAAGGCTTGCGAGCAATGCACAGACGTGAAATATTGCATCAAGACATTAAGCCAGGCAATATTATGATTGATTATAATGGTGAAGTGACCATCATTGATTTTGGCTCTTGTTTTAGCCAAGGCATTGCGGAGATAGCTACCCCTCTTGATGAGCCTGGAGTATTAGGCACTGCGGGTTACTCAGCGCCAGAAGTCGTTATAACAGGAAAAAGCACGGTTCAATCAGAAGTGTTTTCATTAGCCGTACTCGCCTATGAAATGCTAACAGGCAAAGAACCCTTTTCAGGTAAACTCAATAAATGTAAAACCAGTGAAGACTACCTAAAAACCAAATATATTCCCTGTTTTGATGAAAATCCCTTGGTGCCTATTTGGATAGATGGCGCGATAAAAAAAGGGCTGCGATTTAAAGCGGAGCGTCGCCATGAAGATGTATTAGAGTTTTTGCATGAGTTACAAAACCCTAACTCTAAATATAAAACCACGCACAATGCCATATTACTCGATAAAAACCCACTATTATTCTGGCAAATCATGTCGGCATGCTGGTTTATCGCTTTTGTGGTATCGATAATATTGTAACTTAGATATAAAAATTCATGCCTATGCACTTGGCTCAGGATCGTCATCCCCGTGGTATTTTACGGGGATCCAGTACTTAAAGAGCAATGAATCTTCGATTAGAGACTTCGAAGATGACGCTTATAAAGCGTTCCTGAGTATACTACTATAGGCATGTAAATATTTAATACACTGAAATCATGTAAATTGAATGTCTGCTTTATTCGAATACTTGTCCTTTATAATACTTGTCCTTTATTTAGTGGCTAAGCTGAATGTCATTGAATGGTCATACTCGATTTAATCGTGTGGCACAGCTGCATGTTATTTTCCAATATGAAAATGTTGCCGAGTAGTTTATGTGTCATTCCTTGTTTACTGAAATGACACATTTCTTTTCTTTGAGCATTAGGGGCTGTTGATCTTTCGAGATTGTTTTTGCAGCGAATTGTTGGGTATTTATACAAGGCAGAGCCTTTGTAATGTGGTTATTTCACATAAAAAGGTGATAACTCCGTAAAAATGTCCAACAAACGCTGTCTGAAAGATTCGGCTAAAAGCGCTTTTTTCATTGTTGAGTCGTGTTTGCGTAGAATGACTAGGCTACACGCGACTCGCGGCGAATAAAACGCTTTTAGCTCGAACAAAATTTAACCGCGAAAGTTCAACAACCCCAAGTGTAATAGAATGATTATAGCCGTTACCTCATATACTAGGTTGTTGATACTGAAATAATAATCCATTCAATTAATACCTCACCCAGTATATTTTTAATTCTCACTGAATTCTCACTCTAAATTGTGGTGTATCTTATACTGATATTGCAATATGCGGTATTGCATTTTCACCACTATCTATTTGCGGTGTACAGAATAAAATACGTGACGATTTAATTTCACCTTTATCAATTAAGTAGTCTTTAAACGCGTGCTCACGCTTTTCACCCAACTCGATTAAACGCTTAATTGCCGCTTTATCGGTTACTTTCTTCCCTGCTTTAAGATCAATATCTTCGGGTACACTGATGGCACAAATTGTGACGCGAGTATCTTCTTTATTTTGCATTAAGGCGATAAATTCATTCAAGTAAGCACTTTGACTGTCGTTGGGTTCAATTTGTTTTATTTGATACTCTAAATCATCAAAGCGTAGCTTTAAGGCATATTCACCAGCGGTTATGGCAATAGAGACTATGTTGGCGTAGGGCACAAATGTGGTCATCAAATATTCTTGCGTGGCAGAAATTATCGCTTTTTGGGTGATCAAGGTCACAATACTGCTTAAGCCAAAGGATGGGTCTGAGGTAGAGCCACTTAAGGGAACGGAAAGCTCTACATTACCAGCACTATCTTTTAACATACCCATTGCCATGTTAAGTGGTAAAGCGCCTTGTTTAATTAGGTTACCCGCTTCTTCATTATCGACTAAACCCGTCTCTAGCGCTTGTAATAATACAACCACATTACCGTCAAGCTCATCGCCTTCAAGGCTGACATCTAAGTCTAAATTCAATTGCCCTGTTTTTACTTCAAGTCCCGTTGATGCTTTCAAATAGGTGGAAATAGCAGGCAATGAAATTTCTTTAAAATCCCCTTTTATATGATAACTGGGTAAGGTGGCAAAAGGTTGTAAGTAACCGGCTAGATTAAAATTGGCATATTTATTACTGCGACCGATGAGGGTAAAAGGGGTTTTTTCTTGTTGTTTTGCTTCGCTGTTGCCTAATGCGCCTACTTCCAGTGTATCTATAAACAAGGTACGTTGATAAAAAGGATCAACACTGAAATCACTAAAAGCAAAAACGTTTTCATTAATAAAGCGTATTTCATTGAAACTGAATATAAAAGCTTCATTTTTTTCGGCGGTGTCAGCTTCTTGGTCAGGCTGTTCCGTTGAGGTTGCTTGTTCTGCTGACACCGTTTGCTCTGTTGCCTCTTTATCACCTAAGGCAACTAAATTAGCTATTTCTTTGTTTTCTTTAATAATAATATCACCCGTTAAAGAATCAAAGAGTATGCTATTGATAGCAATGCTCTTTTCATGAATATGTAGCTTAGTTAGTGTCAGTTGTTTCAAGTGCATAACAGGAGGAAGTTTTACCAGTGCTTCGGCAGCTATATCAATACCGCTTTCTTCTGAAAGTTTATTTATTTTATCTAGGGCTTTTTGAATAACATCATCGGCTAAGGTTGCTTTTTTAGAAAACAAGAATTCATCGAGCACTATATCGGTAATATCAATGCTAGGCTCATCATCTAAGACAAATTTTATCTCAGCTAAGTTAAGTGTGCTAAAGGCTGCGATTTTTCCTTTACTCTCATTGTCATTAAAGGCGGCATCCGTTAGTTTCATGCTGCTTTCTCCTGCAAGGTGAGTAATAGCGCCACCTTGTAAATCAACTTCAAGATTAGCAAATTTATATTGAAGCTCATCGAGGGTTATATGTTGTTGCGCTAGCCCGAGCAATAAACTTTGTAAATCTAAATTTGCTTCTTGAACACGGAGCTTGATACCGTCTTTAGTAAGGGTAATCGTTTGCTGACTATTAAAAGATAATTCCCCTTTAAGCTCCGTAAGTTGTTCAACATAACGGGCTAATTTTTCTAGAGGGTAGTTTGTTAACCGAATATTACTGTTGATGTCGCCTTCACCTAAGGTTAAGTCCATATTTGCGGTGAATGCTAAGGGGACTTTATCAATGAGCGCAGTTAACGATAAGATGGCTTGCTGGTTGCTTTGAGTGGCCTTGAGTTGGTTTAATGCTAATTGTTCAATGATGATGTGATGAGTTTTATTTATTTGTTGTTGGCTATCTCTTTCAATTTCAATATGAAATTGACTTAATAGCAAGTTAGGTAGTAGAAATTGATAAGGAAATTCGCTAGCCGGTTCATCCGTGCCTTCATCCGCTTTTGCTGCTGTGTTTTCTACCGTACCCTCTACAGATGTTTCTTGGTTTGTTTCTTCTAGGGCTTTATCGCTACTCGGGATTTCTACACCAGCAATAACAAGGTGACCATCATGTTGAGTGATTTTTAACATGCCCTCTGTCAGTGAGAACTTGCTCAACACAATTTTGTCAAAGGCTAATTGCCATAAGGCGACTTGTATTTGTAGCTCTTGTAAAGAAAAAACAGTTCCTTGTTGATGCTCTTTAGTACTTGATAAGTCTATATCAGACAGTGTTATATGCATTAAGAACGGATTAAACCGGATACTGGCATCATCAGATAATTGTAATTGGTACTCAGCTAAAATAGGGCGAATAAAGTGTTTGGTTACAGGGGAGGAAATCAGCCAAATAAGCAGAAACAAAATAAGATAAACAGCGAACAATACTTTGAAAAATTTATGGGTAAAAAAAGTTATCAGGCTGGCCATAATATAGGACGCTCCTTGTTAGGTTAAATTTTTAATGTGTTAGTGAGTTTGTGATTAACAGATAAAATCACAAAATGTAATTTACACTATTTTACAAAATAGTTACAATCATTAGGCTAGGTTAATTAAAATAATTAACTGTTATGTAACATAAAATAGGATATCACCTTCATGGAAATCAATATAGACAGTCTCACAAAATATGCCCAAACGATAGGGGAAAAGGTAATTCCCTTTGGAGAACAACTTTTAATCGCTATTGTTGTTTACTTCATTGGTAATTTTATTATAAAGAAAGTACTTAATTTAGTGGGTCTAGCGTTAACTAAAAAGAAAGTGGAAAAAACCTTACATAATTTTTTATTAAGTATTCTAAGTGCGTTATTGAAAGCCGTTCAAATCATCATCATTGCTTCAATGATTGGCATTCAAACGGCATCGTTCATCGCTATCTTAGGTGCAGCTGGCTTGGCCATCGGTTTAGCACTGCAAGGTAGTTTAGCTAACTTTGCTGGTGGAGTGCTTATTTTATTATTCCGTCCGTTTAAATCAGGTGATGCGATCAAAGCACAAGGTTATATTGGTATTGTTGAAGAAATTCAAATATTTAATACCATACTAAAAACATTTGATAATCAGCGTATTGTTATCCCAAATGCGTTGTTATCAAACGGTTGTGTTACTAACATTAACGTTAACGGTACTCGCCGTGTTGATATGGTTTTTGGTATTGGTTATAACGATGATATTACTAAGGCTAAAACATTATTGCGCTCATTGCTTGAAGCCGATGAACGGGTATTAAAAGACCAACCTATTGATATTTGGGTGGGTGAGCATGGTGATAGCTCCATCAATCTATTTGTTCGTCCTTGGTCGAACGCCGAAGATTATTGGGGTGTTTATTTTGATATGATGGAAAAAGTAAAGATTGAATTTGATAAGGCCAGTATTAGCATTCCTTATCCACAGCGCGATGTTCATATTCATCAAATGCCGGGTGCTTAATTTATATCCTTAACTTATACCAAGGATAATTTTTTTAGGTAAAGCCTACTTCAGTGAACAGAAGTAGGATTCTTAGTGACTCGGACATGACCTTCCCTTCATTATATAGGCTTAATTTAACTCTACTCATCAGCAGTTAAAGCGCACTTTGGAACAAGTATCTTAATTGGTGACGGGTATATACTTAGTTTTTCTGGTAAGGCACAATATAGCCATGATGATAATTGTTCATTTCAAATAAGTAATCATGGATTAACTATATGAAAATAGTGTTAAATTTATTGTTAATTTCTTCCGCTTTATATGCCCAGTCCAGTCAAGCTTGGTGGTATTTTTCAGCTAATACCATACCTCCGATAACGGAGGAGGCTTCAGTTGAGGAGAGGTCACATAATACTTGGCTAAAAAACCATTTTAGTAAGCAACACCAGCAATTAATTCCTGTGGTATTGGTTGCCGATACCTTTTTCATTTGTAATCAAGTACGAAAAACCGATGAAAATCGTTATAAACTTTCATTTTTAATTGATAATATGCATAAAGACACTTTGGCTGAAAAGCTAAGTCGCTGCTTAGGTGAGGAGACCATGCAATCTGATGTTGCTCTTAATTTTGGCTTGTTGGGTTGTTTTCATGCACAGCTAGCACATTTACCCAAAGCGGATAGAGAACAAAAAATGATATTGGTCAAACAAGCTATCTTGTCACTTTCTTATGATGAACGGAGAAAGAGCTTAACTCAATGTGTGACAGAGCAAAGTATTCACTACCTTAAATAATATGCCAATAGCAGTAATTTTTTCACAACTCAGCACTGTCTCTATGTATTGTCATTAATTTTGACCATAAGTATGCGTAGAGGCAACTTATTAGAGAATACAGGCTATTTTCCCAAAAAACTATTTCCTATAATCAATGCTTTGCCTTCAAAACTTTTAGATCTTATTGATCGGGGGTAAACTTAATAAAACGGGTATTACATAAATTGTAACAAATGCTTAAGCTCTTTTGCTGTCGTCGCTTTCTCATTGTCAGCAATATCACTTATAGTAGCGTTAACTTTAGCCAAGGAGAGCAGTTATATGTCTCAGGAAACACCTAAAATATTAGTCGTAGATGACGATATGCGCCTACGCTCTCTACTGGAGCGTTATCTTGTTGAGCAAGGTTTTAAGGTAAAAAGTGCCGCTAATTCCCAACAAATGGATCGTCTACTTGAGCGTGAAAATTTTCATTTGATAGTGCTCGATTTAATGTTACCAGGTGAAGATGGTTTATCTATTTGTCGCCGCTTACGACAAAACTCAAAAAATATTCCTATTGTGATGTTAACGGCTAAAGGTGACGAGGTTGACAGAATTATTGGCTTAGAATTAGGGGCGGATGATTACATGCCCAAGCCTTTTAATCCAAGAGAGCTGCTTGCTCGTATTAAGGCGGTATTACGCCGTAGAACTCAAGAAGCGCCGGGTGCACCATCCTTAGAAGAAAATATTATTAGTTTTGGTGGTTATCAGCTGAACTTGGCAACCCGAGAAATGCAGAAAGATGATGTGAGTATGCCATTAACCAGTGGAGAGTTTGCTGTACTGAAGGCGTTAGTGACTCACCCGAGAGAGCCCTTATCAAGGGATAAATTGATGAACCTTGCTCGCGGCCGAGATTACTCTGCACTAGAGCGAAGTATTGATGTACAGGTATCACGACTACGCCGCATGTTAGAAGAAGATCCAGCTAAACCTAGATACTTACAAACGGTGTGGGGTTTAGGCTATGTTTTTGTTCCTGATGGTACGTCGACCTGATCTTTTTTAATACTTAAGCCTTCCTTATGAAAATATTACCTAGTAGTGCCTTTGGACAAACCGTTTTATTGATTGGTTTTTTACTTTTTATTAATCAAATTGTTTCTTATATATCTTTTGCTATCTATGTTTTTAACCCACATCAACAACAAATAAACCAGTTGCTAGCTAAACAGGTACGCGTTGTTTTTATTGATGTTGATGATGACAAGTTAAGACCTGAAATGGCGGAAGCATTCCACAATGAAACCGGTATTGGCGTCTATCGTGAAGAAGATGCTTTACGGTCCGGTTTAGCTAATTCCGCCTACTATCCTTATCGTTCGGAGCAAATGTCCCTATTGCTTGGTGGTCCTGCAGAAGTGAGAATTTCTGATGGTGATGAATACTTATTTTGGATTCGTGCGCCACAAGCCCCCCTTCTTTGGGTGAAAATCCCTTTATATGGTATGGAAAAAGGTAATTTCTCCCCACTTATCTTTATTATGGTGGTCATCGGTTTATTAAGTGTTATGGGGGGCTGGGTTTTTGTTAGGCAGCTTAACCGACCCTTAAAGTCTTTAGAAATAGCCGCGGAGAATGTTGGTCGTGGTAATTTTCCAGATCCGCTTGTTGAGTGTGGTACTTCTGAGATAATGGCGGTAACACAGGCCTTTAATCATATGTCCAAAGGCATCAAACAACTTGAAGAGGATCGTAATTTATTGATGGCCGGTATTTCTCATGACTTACGTACCCCGTTAACGAGAATACGCTTAGCCAGTGAAATGATGCACGAACAAGACACTTTTCTAAAAGAAGGAATAGAAATTGATATTGATGATATGAATAATATTATTGACCAATTTATTGATTATATTCGTCATGATGCAAAAGATAAAAGGGAGCTAGACGACTTAAATATACTGGTTGAAGATGTTTTAAAGGTTGAGACACCGTTAGACCGCACCATAAATTTTCATAGGGGGGAGTGTCCCCAAATACCCTTGCGACATGTGGCGATGAAGCGCGCATTGGCCAATTTAGTGCAAAATGCCATTCGCTATAGCACCAGTGATATAGAAGTGTTTACTGGGGTAGAGCAAGGATTTGCTTTCATTACTGTCAGTGACAAAGGTGCTGGTATTCCTGAGGGTGAAATAGAACGTTTATTTCAACCCTTTACTCAAGGCGATACCGCCCGAGGTACGGAAGGTAGCGGTTTAGGCTTAGCTATTATCAAGCGCATTGTCGACTCTCATGGTGGCAAGGTTGAACTATCAAACAAAGCTTCGGGGGGCTTACAAGCAAAGATTTATTTACCGATAGCATTTAAATAACACTTAGCAATAAAGGTCCATTTTTAATAAAAAGCCAGATACGAATATCTGGCTTTAATTTTTTACTTTTTATTTTTTCTTATCGTCACTAACTAACGGCTTTTAATGAGCTATCTACCCGTTGAGGTCCAGCAGCAACTAATGCCTTGCCGTTATCTGTATCAGTAAACTTCTCAAAGTTATTGATAAAACGAGCGGCTAAATCTGCTGCTTTTTCATCCCACACACTTACTTTTTCATAAGTATTTCGAGGATCAAGAATATCATCTTCAACCCCTGTGACGGATTTAGGCACGGCTAAATTAAACAATGGCAGGATTTCTGTTTCGGCATGATCTATTGAACCATCTAAAATAGCATCAATAATGGCACGTGTTGCTTCAATAGAAATACGTTTACCTGAGCCGTTCCAACCTGTATTCACTAAATAAGCTTCAGCCCCGGCCGCAACCATGCGGGTATGCAAAACTTTCGCGTATTGTGTCGGGTGTAAGCTTAAGAATGCGGCACCAAAACAACTAGAAAATGTCGGGGTAGGCTCAGTAATGCCCCGTTCAGTACCCGCTAATTTAGCAGTAAAACCAGAGAGAAAGTAATACTCTGTTTGTTTCGGCGTTAACTTAGCGACGGGGGGTAAAACACCAAAAGCATCAGCGGTTAAGAAAATTACTTTTTTCGCATGTCCTGCCCTAGAAACGGGTTTGACGATATTATCAATGTGATAAATGGGATAAGAGACCCGCGTATTTTCTGTTTTCGAGGTATCATCAAAATCAATTTTACCGTTCGCATCAACGGTTACGTTTTCTAATAAAGCGTCACGACGAATTGCATGGTATATATCGGGTTCATTATCTTTGCTTAGGTTGATAGTTTTCGCGTAACAACCCCCTTCAAAGTTAAAGACACCATTGTCATCCCAGCCATGTTCATCATCGCCAATAAGCTGGCGGCGAGGATCGGTAGAAAGCGTTGTTTTACCGGTACCCGATAAGCCGAAAAAGATAGCGGTATTACCGTCTTTACACACATTGGCACTACAGTGCATCGCAGCAATTCCTTGCAGTGGCAGGTAATAGTTCATCATAGAGAACATACCTTTTTTCATTTCGCCACCATACCAAGTGCCACCAATCAATTGGATCTTTTCCGTTAAATTAAAGGCAACAAAGTTTTCAGAGTTTAACCCCTGTTCTTGCCATTTATCATTAACCGTTTTCGCACCATTCATTACCACAAAATCAGGTTCATAGCCTTCAAGTTCTGCATCCGTAGGGCGAATGAACATATTTTTAACAAAGTGTGCTTGCCAGGCTACCTGAGTAATGAAGCGTACCTTAATACGTGTCGCCTCATTCGTACCACAAAAAGCATCTACAACATATAAACGTTGATCAGAAAGTTGTGTCGTGACTAAAGCTTTTAAATGGCTCCATGTTTCAGGTGTCATTGCGTGATTGTCATTTTTACCTTGATCAGACCACCATACCGTATCTCGAGTTACCTTATCACGGACAATATATTTATCTTTCGGTGATCGACCAGTAAATATACCCGTGTTTACATTCACCGCACCAAGCTCTGTGACTACACCTTTATCACAGCCTTTCAGGCCCTCTTTAGTCTCTTCAGTAAAAAGTAACTCATACGATGGGTTATAGATAACGTCGTGACTATTGTTGATGCCATATTGTGACAGGTCAAGTGAGCTTTTGGATGTGGTCATAGCTAATACTCCTAAGTTTGATAAGTTTTAATATTAAAAATCAATTTTGTTTGTGGTTGTGAAAGTTTTCATAATGACCTTCATCGTGATTATATTAGGTTATTGATGAACAAAAAAAAAGTAAAAAATAATGTAATTTGAATGTATTTACTCTAGTGTCATAAATATTTGTATCAGATGCAATAGAAAACTTGACTAAACAGTTAATTAACTGATTTTTTAACTGATTTATTAGAGGGATAGAGGCAAATTATACTGAGCACTTAATTATCATTAAGTATTTGAAATGATAATTAAGGCGAGATTTTTTTACTGTTTTGGCTGAAGAAATCAGGTTTTTCTAAGGGCTTACTTTCGAGATAAAACTTTGCAGACTTAATTCATCAAAATCATAAGTGGTGATGCAATAATCACACGTCATCGAAATCTTGCCCTGCTCGGCTAATATGGACTTTATTTCGCTGGGTTCTATTTGTGCAATGGCGGATAAACATTTATCCGCAGAGCAACCGCATTGATAACTGACTGGTTGAGGCTCAAAAATAGTGACTTTTTCTTGATGGTATAAACGATAAAGTAAGGCCTCAGCCTCTAAAGAAAAAATTTCTTCCTGTTTAATGGTATTGGTTAGCTGGCATAAATGCTCAAAGTCATTCTGTTGTTGTTCTTTATTGTCAACACTACCATCACCATCAGGTAATAATTGCACTAAAGCACCTGCAGTCAGCTTTTTCTCAGTGTCACTGTAAAGCCAAATTTTGGTTGGTATTTGTTCAGAGACTTCAAAATAATGTGCTAAACAATCGGCAAGATTGGCTTTATCTAATGCAACAACACCTTGATAAGCTTCTCCTACAAACGGGCGAACGGTGATAATCATCGTCCCTTTACCTAGTAAATCAGGTAATGTATTGGCAGTCGTTGCCGTGGTTATTTTGGCAATGCCACGCATTTTTTGCTCATTGTTACCACTAACGGATATATAACTTACGGGTCCGTCACCTTGTAACTGAACGGTTATATCCCCTTCAAATTTTAGTGTTGCAGTTAATAAACAAGTGGCACTGAGCAGCTCACCGAGTAATTTTTCTACCCCAGCAGGGTAGTTATGGTTTTTAATAATACTTTTAAAACTAGTACTTAATTGTACTAGCTCCCCACGAGCATGGGCATCGGTAAATAAGTAACGATTTAAAACATTAAATTGGCTCATGAAGCTTAGATCCTTTCTTTAAATTCACGTAGCTTTCTACGTTGTTTTTTATCTGGTTTAGTCTCACTAGCAGGGCTTAACAAAATACCTTGTTTACGGGCGAGCGCATTTTTTTCACGGCGAGCAATGCTTTGCTGATTTTCTTGGTATAAGCTTTGAGCAAAGGTGGCGTCTCTGCGTTTATCGGCTAAAGCGATAACGGTGACTTCCTTCTCTTCAAAGCCTTGTCGTATCTTTATTATATCATCGATTGATACCGCTTTTCCGGACTTAGTACGTTGGCCATTATAAAAAACCTTTCCTCCATCAATCATTTGTTTTGCAATAGCGCGGGTTCGATAAAACCGAGCAGCCCACAGCCATTTGTCTAATCGAACGGAAGCATTTTTAAACGTTTCATTTGTTAACATAATAAACCTAAAATAGGGAACTTTTATCAAGGGATCGAGTCTGAAATTAATATAACAGGCGCGCTATCTCTAGCCATATATTTTTTGTCACTATTGTATAGCAATGGAATAAATGAATGCACCCCTTCAAGAGAATTAAACGGTTTAAGGGGCGAGGAATTGATAAAAGAGAATAGGGGCTGTTGATCTTTCGAGATTGTTTTTGCAGCGAATTGTTGGGTATTTATACAAGGAAGAGCCTTTGTAATGTGGTTATTCCACATAAAAAGGTGATAACGCCGTAAAAATGACCAACAAACGCTGTCTGAAAGATTCGGCTAAAAGCGTTTTTTTCATTGTTGAGTCGTGTTTGCGTTAGAATGACTAGGCTACACGCGACTCGTCGCGAATAAAACGCTTTTAGCTCGAACAAAATTTAACCGCG
>JBAHZW010000008.1:0-76577 GCA_037132835.1 Colwellia sp.
AATCTTTCAGACAGCGTTTGTTGGTCATTTTTACGGCGTTATCACCTTTTTAGGTGGAATAACCACATTACAAAGGCTCTGCCTTGTATAAATACCCAACAATTCGCTGCAAAAACAATCTCGAAAGATCAACAGCCCCTATGGTTTATTAACCCTTTTTCGATTAGTTTTTTTGCAGTGCAAAACTTACGGCAATAAAACTTTCAAATAATGGGTGGCCATCACGTGGCGTTGAATTAAACTCTGGATGGAATTGACCCGCAATAAACCATGGGTGATCAGGCATTTCAATCACTTCCACTAAACTTTTGTCTGACGATAAGCCCGAGAAAATCAAACCGGCTTTGCTTAATTGTTCACGGTAGTTATTATTTATTTCATAACGGTGACGGTGTCTCTCATTAATCGTTTCACTGCCATATACCTCACAAACTTTGGTTCCTTTGATCAGATGACACAATTGTGAGCCTAAGCGCATGGTGCCGCCTAAATCTGATTGCTCATTGCGATACTCAACTTGACCTTCTTCGTCTAACCACTCACTGATTAAACCAACCACAGGGTACGGTGTTTCGCTATTAAATTCGGTACTGTGTGCCTCAGCTAAACCAGCTACATTTCGTGCAAATTCAATTAAGGCGACTTGCATGCCTAAACAAATACCTAAATAAGGCACTTTATTTTCACGGGCGTATTTTGCCGCTAAAATTTTACCTTCAATACCACGTACGCCAAAGCCACCCGGCACTAATATCGCATCAAGATCAGCTAAGACACTGGTCCCTTTCACTTCAAGATCTTGTGAGTCAATGTACTTAATATTTACCGTGACTTGATTTTTAAGGCCCGCATGTTTCAATGCTTCGTTGACTGATTTGTATGCATCCGGTAATTCAATGTATTTTCCCACCATGCCAATAGTCACTTCACCTTGTGGGTTAGCTTCATGATAAAGCACTTCTTCCCATTCAGATAAGTCAGCTTCTGGTACATCTAAACCAAAACGTTTGACCACGATTTCATCTGTGCCTTGTGCTTTTAATATTGCTGGTATTTTATAAATACTGTCAACATCACGCATTGAAACTACCGCTTTTTCCTCAACATTACAGAACAATGCTATTTTAGCACGTTCGGCATTAGGGATAGCACGGTCTGAACGACACACTAAAATATCAGGTAAAATACCAATAGAGCGTAAGTCTTTTACTGAATGCTGCGTGGGCTTAGTTTTAATTTCTCCAGCAGCCGCTAAATAAGGCACTAAAGTTAGGTGCATAAACATAGCGCGTTCACGACCTACTTCTAATGCTAATTGACGAATAGCTTCAAGAAACGGCTGTGATTCAATATCACCTACGGTACCACCAACTTCCACCATGGCAACATCATAACCTTCAGCACCTTCTATAACTCGACGTTTAATATCGTTAGTAATATGTGGAATAACTTGAATGGTTGCACCTAAAAATTCGCCTTTACGCTCACGCGCCAATATATCTTGGTAGATTCGACCCGTAGTAAAGTTATTACGCTTAGTCATTTTGGTGCGAATAAAACGCTCATAATGACCTAAATCAAGGTCTGTTTCTGCACCGTCTTCAGTAACAAAAACTTCACCATGTTGTATTGGGCTCATGGTGCCGGGATCAACGTTAATATACGGGTCAAGTTTTATCATGGTCACTTTTAAACCACGCGCTTCAAGAATTGCGGCCAATGATGCGGCGGCGATTCCTTTACCAAGAGACGATACTACACCGCCAGTTACAAAAATATATCTAGTTGTCATGTTTACACCGAAGTCAGAAAAAACAGGATTTTGTGCTTAAACAGCTAATACTTATGGACTTTATTAAATAATCATTACAAATATTTTTATTTACATTCATCTAATAATAAATTAAATAAAACATTTTAATAATAGTTTAAGTGGTTCAAATGGGTGCTTTGCCGAACAAGCAGGACGGGAAAGTATTATACGTAAAAGCGAATACCAATTCAATGAAGTTTACACTCAGTCAGCAAAAATTAAATAGCTGATAATACCAAGGTGCAGTAAGAGAGTGTTCTCTTCGCGAGAGTTTATAAGTCATTTAAGTTCCCTTTTTAGGATTTTGCTTGAGAAACAATCATAACCAGCGAACACTTCGCTAAAAACACCCCTATTATCACTTTAATAGTAACTACTTTATTGGCTTTAATTCTTTTTTATGACAAGTTACGTATAATATTACATTCCTAAACAGATATTATGGTTGATTTAACATGACTTTAGAAAAATTAAGTAATACCTTATCGGCTATTGATGACATTAATCGCCAAGACCCTAATACCATCAAAGTGAATGGTAATAACCAAGCCAAAGAATTAGTTTACGGTCAACAAATGACTGATTGCCTAAAACAGTATTGGCCACAAGCGAATGAGTTACTGCAAATTGCCGTTCGTGCACAACACATTAAACGTTGGCAGTTAAAACGTACAGAATTTGCCGAAGGCAAAGCCGGTTATTTTAAGTGGCGAATTGCTCAAGGTAAGTTTCATGCCGAATTAACCGCAAGTATCATGGTTGAGCAGGGTTATACACAGGAAGAGTCTGAGCAATGTGCCGCGATTATTCGCAAAGAAAACTTTCGTAATAATAGTGTCAGCCAAACCTTAGAAGATGTTGCTTGTTTGGTTTTTCTTATGCACTATTTTGATGAGTTCGCAGCAAAGTACACTTCACAAAATAATGAAGCAAAGATTGTGCGTATCGTGCAATTAACATGGAGAAAGATGTCAGATGAAGCCCATGACATCGCATTAAGTTTAACCTTACCTGAGCATTTAGGGCTTATTGTTGCTAAGGCGTTAGCTTAACCCTGAAGCGGCTCTATATACGGACTAGCTAACCATGCAGTTAGCTAGTTTGCACTACTATTTCGCCATAATGAATAACCAATTCGCATAAGCAAGTGCTCTCTTAATGCGGAGCAGTATTACATCACCACGTTATTCTTTACGTATGGGTATGCGCGTAACAAAAATAAATGGTCCGATAAAAAACCTTAAAAACACCACGCTAAATTTTATTGCTGCTTAATATAATAGGTCTTTCATTAACAAGCCGCCTATAGATAAATACGCATAAAGCACAATAAAGTGCTGGCTATTTACGCTATTTCACTTTCGATTTATTATTGGGATAAGTCCTCAGTGTGCGTGAGAAAAACATAATTAATAGCACCAAGCGTTATGCACTAGCTATTTTCGATAGCCTTTCTGCGCTGAAAACTAGGCGTAGATTCAACTATTTTTTGATGAGCCAACAGCGCAGGAAAATCATCAAGTGAGTATCCGCCTCGTAGCGCTCGGGTATAACACCAATGCAGATAAACATCGAAAATTGACCACTGTTCTCCATACCACCAGCGTGATGCTGTAAGACGTTTCTCAGCAATATTAAAATAAACTGTCAGTGCTGTTCGTGCCCTTTCAACCACGTCTTTTACATCACGACTAACGGTATAGTAAGATGGCATACACACATGACGAACTGAGGGGTGGACTGAACTAGACAACCACATTAAGTCGGAATATAAAAGTGAACGATTATACATATCATCTTGTGCCGGTAGGAGCTTTGAACCAGGTACCAGTGAATTTAAGTAAATTAATATCGCTGGGTTTTCAGTCAATAATTTACCTTCAGTAAGTAAGGCAGGAACCTTGCCGTTAGGGTTGATTTTTAGGTAGTCAGCTGTTTTTTGCTCACCTGAAGCGATATCAATCTTGCGGTACTCACACTCCAGAGCCAACTCTTCCAAGGCATTTATAGTTACCCCTGAACAGGCACCGGGTGCATAATATAAAACTAAAGACATGAGTATATCCTTGTGATAGAAAAGGGTAAATGGGTTGGTCAAAGGTGAGGTTATTATCCAAATAAAAATAGCTTACCAATGTTAGACAGTAAACGAGTTATCAAAACAATGAAGGTTGTCTATCGTTTTTTATCCAGATTATAGGTTTTCAACGTCAATTCTATTTTGTATCTTGCGCTCAATGGCTGATTTTTTCTCGCGCTCTTGTCGTTTTTCACACGGATTATCACAGTTACATTCTTTATCTATGCCTACGCTGGCTAAACCACCACAACTTCCTGCGAGGCTTCTGCTCTGAAAAATATAACCCACCGCCATAGCAGCGCCCACCACAAGAAAAAAACCAAAAGTGATAAAGAAAATCATCATAATTTAATGCTCTCAAATAATACTGACAATGCTCAGGACAAATATCATGTATTGTTTACGTGTTATACCCGTTTAATCAACTTGGTATTACTTTAAATATTGTTTAAATTTTACCGTAAATCGCTCATCAAAGCCATGCTCGGTTTTAACCACAAACAAAGCGGCAATATTATTTTCCATTGCAAAACGAATACCCTGCTCCATACCCATTACCATTAAGGTGGTTGATAAACCATCAGCGGTCATTGATGACGGGTGAATGACTGTCACTGACACTAAATTATGATCAATGGGTCTCCCTGTATTTGGATCAATAATATGTGAAAAACGTTTGCCATCCTCTTCAAAATAAATCCTGTAATCTCCCGATGTTGCCACCGCATTATCTTTCGGAATAATCACCTGTTGCACACTGCGCTCATGAGTTAGCGGTTTTTCAATCGCAATCGCCCAAAGTTCACCCGTATGTTTAAAGCCTTTTAAACGTAACTCTCCACCTATTTCAACTAAATAGTTGGTCATGCCCTGCTGTTCTATTAACTCAGCGATAACATCAACACCGTAACCTTTCGCTAGGGTTGATAAATCAACGTATAGATCAGGTTCACTTTTACTCAACAGCTTGCCTTCTAAATGTAAATGCTGCAAACCAATGCGTGCTTTAGTTTTCATTAACAGCTCATCACTGGGCACTTTTTCAGCGCGTTGCTCTGGACCAAACCCCCAAAGATTCACTAGCGGGCCAACAGTTACATCGAGTTTTCCACCACTGAGTTCACCTAAACGTAATGATTCTTTCATAACTCGAGCTAAACCATCACTGATTTCAATAGCCTCTGTTGAGCGGCTTTTATTAAAACGTGATAATTCAGAATCAGGGATATAAGTCGACATTGCTTGATTAATTTCTTTTAACGCGGCATCAATCTTTTGGTGCAAGTTAAGCGCGGCAACCTGCTCTTTAGTTGAAACAACTTTAATATTATAAGTAGTACCCATGGTACGACCTTGCAGCAATACTTCTGTTTTATTAGAGGGGTTACTTGGAAAGCAAGCAGTTAAAGAAACGGTCAAGACAATCAACAGCAGTAATTTACATTTATTCATGGTGATTTTCCAAGTTATTATTTATACCAATCCGAATAAGAATGTATTCTCTTAACGAGAGATTAAAGGCTTAAAGGTAAGGCATTGATTGAAGATAATGATTACTCAGGTGAATAGAACAGGATAATATGCCTCGGCATTATCAAATAAGCCACCTCCATGTGACGTCTGCATTCTCTCTAGTAAGCTACATCGATGCAGCGTCCTTATCAAAATCAATAAAGTAGCTTATTATGAGGTAAGCGCCCTTTGGAAACCTATGAGCAGCATGATAACGGCACAAAATTTGGTTGATGGTGAATAAGACTACCTACACATATTTTATTGGTTCTAATGTCGTCCATATCATTCTAAGTGGTCACTTCTTTATGCATAATTGGTATAATACACCAAGATACCTGCACTATCTATCCTGACAAAGGAAGGGTCACAAACCAATAAATCTCACTAAGGCCAGTCGAATCATAAAAAAAGTATCTCACATTCAGAATGTTAACTCTTATCACCGAAAACTTAGATAACTATCTAAATGGGTCTCTTTTTATTAAAATCAAACGATAACCCCATTAAAAACAGTTTGTTGTTATCTCAGGCACAGTTAATTGGGACAATAAGCATTAAATGTCATACCCGTTAAAATATAAGGGATTATATTTTTAAAATAACAAGATATACTAATATCTATCCATCCTTTATCTTCAAACAAAAGTGAGCCTGTATGCATTACAATACTTCTGAATTATGTGACTTTTATACTGATTTAATTGATGTTCTTGATCCTATTTTTTGTAATTACGGTGGCCGTAGTTCCTTTGCAGGTAAAATTATTACGTTAAAGTGTTTTGAAAATTTAGGCTTGATCAATGAAGTTGTTGATCTAGATGGCAGAGGAAAAGTATTAGTTATTGATGGCGGTGGCTCTACACGCCGAGCACTAATAGATATAAACATTGCACAGTGTGCGGCGAATAATGGTTGGGAAGGAATTATTTGTTATGGTAGTGTTCGAGATGTCGACGCCTTAGAGGAGGTTGACATAGGCATTCAAGCACTGGTGGCAATTCCTGTTAGCGCAAGTGACCAAAGCATAGGTGAAGTAGATATTGCCATTAATTTTGCTGGCGTTAGCTTTCTACCCGATGATCATATTTACGCTGATAATACAGGGGTTATTCTGTCACCTGAGGCCCTTGATATTGAATAATAGCTTGCGTATAAGCAAGTAAGCACTTCTTTATACCGATTGCTATTATACCAAATTATGCCTCATTCCTCGGGCTTAATAAATAGAGGGTTTCGCTTCCTGTGGGATTGACTCAGGGTGCTGTAAATACCATTTTTCTAGCCATATCTCTATTTCTTCAGGTGCCACTCCTGGATGAATAATATCCCCTTGGATTAACTCACCGCCCATAGCAATGTATGCTTTTGAGGATTCATGTCGGTTAATATCAGTCGCCACAAGGGGTATTTTCATACTGCGAGTTAAGGAAACAAGTGAATTAGTTATCGCCTTGTCTACTCGGTTACGGCTATCGTTTGTTAGTTCCTGACAATTAATTTTAAGCTGGTGTACCGCCATTTTCCTTACATAACGTAATGATTCATAACTACCCGAAAAGTTAGCGATAGAAATAGTTACCTCTAAAGATTTTAGCTGATCAATAATGGCTTTAATTTTCTTGCTTGCACCAAGTATTACTTCTTCATTCAGTTCGATCATTAAATATTTACCTGCAACGCCATAGCTCTCTAACAGTTTATCTATATAATCAACGAGATCCACTTCAAATAAACTTTCACTCGATAAGGTGACAGAAATCCGTTGATATACCCCGATATTATGCAAAATAGCAAGAGTAGATAACGCCTCATTCAACATATACTTGGTCACGGCATACAACTCACCACTATGCTCAGCTAGATCTAAAAAGTCGGTAAGACCTAATATTTTATCCGCTTCATTTTCATACCAATGAATCTTTAATTGAAAACCGACTATATGATGGTTATTAATATTGATTTGTGGTTCGAGGTAACAAAGCAGCTTCTCATCTCGTACGTCTTGACGAAACGCTTCCATCCGAGCTAGCAGCACTTGGTTATGTAAAATACTCCTATTATCAAAATAATTAATCTGTTGTTGTTTCTTCAAACCGTTCAGTAACGCATCGCCCGCATGTGTAATAATCTCATCAAAATTGTTACCCTGTTCGCCTGATATAGCAATACCAAACAAAAGCTCAAAGTTTAAAGAGAAGCTTTTAAAACTCATTGCATCAGGCACGGCTTCCGCTAACTGTAAGCAAATTTCATTAAGGACACTTTTATCATCAAAGCGATTATCAGTTAAGTCGTAAACAACAAGGAATTGTAGGCTTTGTAAACGTGCCATACGAACTGGCTGATGGCTAGTTCCAAAGTTTAATAAATTTGTATTATTGATTGTTTTTTTCTGTAAACGATACGCTAACTGCAATAGCAATAAATCAGAATTATGATAGCCGAGCAATTTATTCGCTTGTTGAAAATTAATAGGTTTAAACACGATAGCGGCATAGCGTTGCCCTGTACCCATTTTAATAGCAGATTCAAAAACTTTTAGCGCATGTAGTGTGGTGGGTAAGTTAGTTGCGGGGTCATGGCTATACGAAAAAAGCGCTTCAGCACTCATTGTTTCACTCTGATCATTAAAAACCGAAGTGGTTAATAGTCGAGGAATAAAATACAAAGCCAATACAGTAGCACCAATAACGGCAACAAGGTAACTTACAATAGCCATAAAACTCATTGGCAGATGATCGTGATAAAGCTGTGAAAAAAGCGCTGAAATTGCAAAAATTACAATAAGAATAATAAAGAGTAAGAGGTACTTTACGTTAAACCGACTCATTTTTAACTCCTCCTTTTAAGTGATTTCAATAAGATGACTTGCTAGTCGGACAAAAATATAACCTGTTAAAAGGTTACCATCAAGTTAATACCCTGTTATTTTGAGGTGAGTTACATTTTACTAACACTTAAAGATATAATCCATATTAGAACTTTTAGTAATCTGTGCAATCGCTTGACGAATTTTTAATAACCCCATTTTTTAATAATACAAGGTTCAATCAGATCAAGGCGTTATATGCAGAGTTATTCTCTATTATCAAAATGCAGGGTTGTGCTTCGATCTTATCTCTCTTCGGACAAAGCGATAAATAGACACCCTCAGTCTTATTGATTTCAACCATAGAATAACAGCACTTTGTAAGTAATCTTGCTGAAATTTAAATCTTAATGTGTGATGTAAATACTCTGCAAACAGCACCATCCCCCCTCTTTTTTTCATAATATTTAAAATTTTTACCCTAGAAGTTAGACATTGCCCTAGAAGCTCTTTATTCTTTACTAAGTCACATCAAGTGATAAAAATAGAGCTATTCATTACTCCGATTAGCCTCAGGATCACTTTTTCAGTTTACAAACAAAGGAATCGTTTGTGTCAACATCATATCAACTTGAAAATAGAGGCTTATATTTCATAGACTCTAACGGTATAGCTCACCTTGGCGAAAGCTTGACCATTAGCGAAAAGCTATCTGAACCCTTTGTTATGGAAGGTATACTAATCAGCAATAACTTTTCACTTGAACAACAATTAGGGCACACCTTCTTCTGTCATTGGAATGAGATAATTGATGATAAACAAAAAGAAAAACGCGTTTTTCATGGCTATTTAACTGAAGTTATATTACTTGATGGCCAAGGTGATAATGACTATAAAAAATATAGTATCACCTTGAAACCTTGGCTATGGTTGTTAACGTTAAGAAAGAATTATCGTGTTTTTCAACAACAAAATTTGGCGAGTATTTTAGCTAGCGTTTTTGATGATGCAGGATTTTCAGGTAATTATACTTTAGGAAATCTACCAAACGATGAACGTAATTATTGTGTGCAATATAACGAAACAGATTTTGATTTTATCCAACGTCTATTAGCCGAACAAGGCATTCATTATTATTTTAGTCATAATAGCAGCGGACATCAGCTTAAGTTACAAGACCCTAGCTGCCCTTATGAAGATGCTGACATTGCTAAGCTAGAATATATATCGAGCAGAACGGCTGAACAAAGTGTCCTAACAAAATGGCAACCACAACTTAAATTACACTCTGCCGCCATTAGTGCGGTAAATTATGATTATCAAACCTGCCAAGTGATTGATAGTGGGCAAGTGAACTCTGCCCATGATATAGCGAATAATAAAAAATTAACTCAATATGAATTTGGCAGTAACTCTATAACTGGCGACATGACTGATTTGGTGTCAACCGTTGCTAACAATCGGTTAAGGCAACTGCAAAGTGATTATAGCCGTGTAGAAGCTGACAGCACTGTTGAAGCGTTAACTTTAGCAAGTCAGTTTGCGTTATCTGCACACCCTGATAGTGCACAGCTAGGTAATTATATTATCGAAGAGATAACTCATCATATCAGCGCTTCCGTTCAGTCAGTGGCATACCATAACAATTTTGTCTGTCGAGCAGCCAACCAGCCAAGCTACCCTAAATCTCATGCAAAGCCTGTCATTAATGGTTTGCAAACGGCGATAGTCATTGGTGGAGAAGTTGGTCAACCTCAACATGACACTAGCGGCAGAGTTAAAGTGCAATTTCATTGGGATGCAGTAGGCAGTGATAGTCCAAGTTGTTGGATGCGTGTCGCACAAACTATGGCCAGTGCAGGTTTGGGCATGCAATTCATTCCTCGTGTTGGCGATGAAGTTTTAGTCAGCTTTGTCAATAACGACCCTGACCAACCTATTATCATTGGCAGTGTCTACAACAGTAATAACCTGCCCCCTTATAATGAATTAAATAGCACACAAAGTGGTATCAAGACCCAGCTAGGCGAAACCGCCAATGAAATTCGCTTTGATGATAAAAAAGATAATGAACAATTGTATTTTCATGCCGCTAAAGATCATTTTATTGAGGTAGAAAATAACTTAACACAAACTATCGCAGCAGAATTTTCAAGTACTACCGAGAAAACCATGACTGTGGTCGGTAATGATAATTATTCGTTAACTATTGCTGAAACATTAGCAGAAAAAGCCAAAACCATTACCATCACCGCAGAGGATAAACTGACCCTAACGGTTGGTAATAATGTTATTGAATTAAGTAGCACTGGTATTGATATTAATTGTGATAAATTATCGGTCACCTCCTCAGGTGCAGTTGAAATAAATGGTGCTAGCATTGAATTAAGTAGTGATGCTGCCACCCGTATTAACGCGGGTAGTACCTTTAGCGCTAGCGCCTCGGCAACAGCGGAGTTATCTGGTGATGCTGGAGTTACTGTGAGCACCTCAGCACAAGCTAAAATTAGCGGCGATGCTGGTGCAGAGCTGAGTTCATCGGCAATAAGCAAGGTTTCATCTTCAGGTATTACTCAAATTTCAGGCTCTTTGGTACAAATAAACTAATGTTAAAAAAAATCCCCTACAGCCATATCGACACCATTACTCGTCGCTATAAATTAAGCGAAGCTGCCAAAGCTATCCTCGTTAACACCTTAACGCCAGAGCAAGCGATAACAGCATTAGTTAACGCGAAATTATATAACGATGCAGTACAATTTATTGCCCATGCACTACCCGTAATGGAAGCCATTTTATGGGCTACCGAATCGTTAACATTACGTAGTGAACAGTGGAGCGAACTTGAGCATCATGCTATTGACAGTGCCAAAAACTGGTTAAAGAAACCCAATGAAACCCTACGTATTCGTGCAAGTCAGCTTGCTGAACGAGTCGGCTTAGAATCTGCCCCCGCTTGGGTCGCTAAAGCGGTTTATTGGTCAGGTACTGGTAGTATAGTAGCGCCTGAATTACCCACGGTTATGCCGCCAGCATTTCTATATGCACATAGTGTCGCCGCAACAATTACTATCGCTGCGGCGGTACCACAATGGGCTGAAGGTGACATGGGTTACCAAGAGTTTTACCTTAAAGTAATAAATAAAGGCTTGGCCATTGCCAAAGGGTAAACAAGCATTAAATAAAGTAATAGGGTTAGATAATGATTAATGGAGCTAGCTAATGGGGCAACCTGCCGCAAGAATTACAGATATGCATGTTTGCCCTATGCAAACACCAGGAACACCACCGATACCCCATGTGGGCGGCCCTATAATAGGCCCTGGTGAAGCGACGGTACTGATTGGTGGCTTACCCGCCGCAGTGGTTGGTGATAGTGTCACTTGCGTCGGCACGCCAGATAACCTCACCATGGGCAGTACTACGGTCTTAATAGGTGGTAAACCTGCCATTAGAATGGGGGATACTACCGCACATGGTGGCTCGATAGTGGTAGGTATGCCAACCGTGTTAATTGGTTAACATACCTTAAAGTAACGACATTAAGCCTATGTATTTAGCTTTGTTGGCTCTAAAATATGCTTTATAAGAAATTATGACTAATGCATTTATAACTGATTCCATGGTCTAAATTTAAGTGTTGCCGTTAAAGGCACTTCAAGTCGACTGATAACCACTGTAGCTGGACTCCCTTTTGATCGCATAGCAAGTGATTTAAAGTTCACTGCATTGTTGTCACCAGAATAGGTAAATCCCGGCACTGCGCAACCGACCATCTTTCCCGATAAGACTTGCACAGCCCAATCTCCAGTTTTCGCCCGATAATACTCAACTTCAATCTCATAATCTTCACAGGCGTCGGCAAGATATCCAACAATTTTATCACCTGTTCCCTCAGGAGACGATCCAATAATAATACGTGCTGTAATGGCACTTTTTCCTGCACCTTTTTGAAAACGTTCAATCACTGAGCAGCCAACATCATACGCTTCAAATTTTGATGAGGCTGCCGCATCCGAATCAAAATGACAAGCAGCTGCAGATAATGTGCCCTTATGATACAAACAAAAGCCAATACAGGGTCCCATTCCTGTAGTACCGATAAAACTAACGTCCGGTATATTGCCGCCAAATGCAAAAACCACGTGCTTTTGTGGGGTTAATAATGCATTTCCCATATCAAATTTAGTGAAAGCTACTTCTTTAAAGCCGTCGGGTGATATCTTAGCTCGTTTAAGTCGGGGTCTTTTTTTAGGCATGTTATTTTTCCTTTATTTATTGTCTAGCTGATTTAGATAAGTAATACTCACTACAACAAGCGATCCGATAACTTAATACGGCTAAAAAATCTTGGCTGTAATGGGTTAAAATCACCTTCTACGGAGATAAGCAAAGTTATTTCAGTCTGCTCATTAATAATTTTAATTTGAGGCTTAGTGGCATTATGTAGATAAGACTGGTAAATCAGTCTTAACCAAGCCCATTGCCCATCAAATATATTGGTGTTTTTTTGATTTTTAATATTAGTAAAAACAGCTAACAACTCAGTTTGGCTTGTGAACATTGGCCAACTAAAACTCGTCCATAATTTAGGACCATGCTGATAATCAAATAGTAAGCCATCAGAAAATAGCTCAAATGCTAATAAATTAGCCGACATAGAGTGCGCTTTAATTTTAAAATTAATGGCTAATTGACTTGGATCTTGTTGATACAGAGCCTGTTGTAAGCTTGCTATATTTATTAACTGCCTATAATTGGCGCCGTTAATCACTAACGGCGTATTGGCGGTAAACCCCTTTAAAGTTAATTGCTGTTCACCTTGGCTAAATTTAGCAAGAAACTGCTGATTAAATTTTGAAAAATCACCTGTTTTTCGAAAAAAACGATTAAAATGTTTAAAATTAACATTGGCATCACTGGTCATATCAAATGGAAATTTACCAGCAAAACTCTCTATAAAGGGTGTACTTATTTGCTGTTGCCACGCTTGGTTAATATAAGCACTCATCGCAGCCATAACAGACTCATTCACTAAGCGGCTAAGGCTCTGCACCTGCATTCTTATCGACTCAATACTTATTTGACTATGGTTTAATTGATACAAGCTAAGGTTGCGTTGATTAGCGCTTAATTGCTGAAAATAAAAAGCCCCGGCAGAATTAGAGCGATTAGCCTGTTGCAACCATTGGTGCACAGCGGCAATGTTTTTTTGCAGTTGTGTTAACTCACTGACACCTTTTTCATCTTGTTTGATAAAGCTATGATAAAGCGAAAACTCCGCTTGAATAGCTTTTGCCATTATGTTTTTGTCATTATACTGAGCTATCAAACTAGCGGTTTTAGCGAGCACTTTATCCTTAACATTCTTTTCACTGTTATCAGTTAAGACATTGGGGTGAGTGTAATGAGCAATCGTATGATGAAGCTGCGACAAAGGTGCATCACGTAAGCTAGTTAACATGGCAATGTTATGGCTGAGGCTCTCGGCATTAACGGACTTAATGCTAATATTATTAATAAAGCCTAACCAAAAATTGATATAACTACGCTGATAATAACGCTGTAGGTTTTTACTTAAGTTACTTTTTTCAAAGAGATTAAGCCGGTGGCCTAATAACGCCTTGTTATTATTTATCACTTGCTTAAATAAAGCCGATGATTCAGATAAATCGATACTAGCAAAACCCTTGGGGGTAAATAGGTAAGGCACTAACTTACCTGAGGTTGCTTGCTCAAATTGATATAGTTGCTCAAAGTTGTTACCCAAGTCAGCACTGATATCAATGTTACTGGCAAACTGTGGTAAGTTTTTTATGTAATCAAATAACACTTCAGTGCTATTGCTCTTAGCTAAACTGACTTTTGCTTGGGTTAACAAAGCTGTATTTAGCATTACTTTAGGTACACCTAGTCGATATAAGTCATCCATCAAAGCAATAAAAGCCTCTACAGTAATACGGTTTATTTGATCTTCTTTAATAAAGGAGTGTCGGTAAAAGTCTTGTAAATGTTGCCAAGAACTTTGGTCGTGCAGCACTAGCTCATCATTTAATTGCAATAACTTAGCTACTTTTAAGGTATCACCTAAGGTTTCATAAACAAAAAGCTCATCTGCCAAGTAGAGCACCATAGCGGGTAATAAGACACTGCTCAGTTCCTGATGATAGGCTTGCTGCACTGCTTCAGTAATGGCCGGGTTAGGAATAAAGCGCGAAATATAAAAAGGTGTACGCTGATTATAATCAAGATAAATTTTTCGTATCTTTGCTAGGTTAGTGACATTATTTGCTAGTTCAGCTAAGTCATAGGGCTGCTTTTTTACCGCCATTTTATAGCTATTTAACGCCAATACAGTTTTAGCGTTTAAAGGCTGGTAATAGTCATAATTCGCTTTAAGTAATAGTAAAACACTACTGATTAACGCCAACATAACCACGGAATAGCTTATTTGAAATCCCCAAAATAAGCGTTTAACTTTGTTATTAATACCGGCCATCGATGCTTCTGGGCGAATAAAATCATCAAAAAATTGGTTCACAAAAAGACTATGGGAGAGCTTTACATCATCAGCCTGAAGCATTTCATTGAAGCCTAGTTGATAAGCGACTTGCTCAGTCAAAGGATCGGTTGCGGTAAATTGTTGCTCGGCGTTACTAAAAAAGAAACCTCTAAACAAATACTCAAACTCACTATTTTTAGCTAAAAATAATTGTTCTAAAAAGAAGCCTACCTCAGATTTCACCTGTTTAAACTGTATTGGCGCCGCTACCGCTGAACGCCTAAAGCTTTCACTTAATTGGCTATCCAAGGCACTGAGTACCGCATTACCCATACGCCGGCACAGATTATCATAGACCTTATTAAACCAACGGCTTTGATATACCCCTGCTTGCGCTTTATCATTATTGAGTACACCAAAAGCCCCTTCTAACTTATTTTCATCCAATGAGGCAAAAAACTGGCAAAAATCAGCTAAACCAGCCATTTGATTAAAGATCACATAAATAGGTAGTTGTTGGCCGGCTAAATTTTGTACCTCATTAATAACCAAGCGATTATCACTCGCCATCTGCTGGCTATGACTCTTATCATTTTGCAATAGATAAGCAACCGATTGGCTACACAGAATGCCATTAAGACTTTGTCTGGCACGAAATTTTTTAACCTGTTTGATTAGTAGCTTTAAACAGTTTAATGCTCGATAGTCTTGGTTAGACATTTCGATGACAATGATCACGGCATTATTTTTCAACCAAAGCTGGGTCGGCAACTGCTGACCTATGGTATTAGCACTACTATTTCTAAAGCCCATTTGCGCTAATAGCCGTTGATCGCTGGTAATATCATGACTGATAAATAAATACCACGGCATGCGATATTTATATTTATTTTGGCCACGATCTTTTAACTCTTGCATAAAAGACTGAAACAATTTTTTGACTAATTGTTGATCTTGTTTTTCTAAAAACTTCTGTCGTTTAACAGCAGGCTCTGCTCGGTTAATCGACCATAAGACTATAATACTGAGCAACACAAGCAGCGCAGCAACTGCATATAACCAAGAGAGTGTATCGGTCAACCACCAAGCAAGACTAAAGGCAAGAAATAAAGATAACAACAAGGCGGAAAATAAATGCTTTTTAGTTAAGGTGAAAGTCACAATACCGCTCCATTTGGACTTAGTTTATTCACCAGTACTGATAACTGGTATTGAGTTTTAAAATAACCTTGCTGTTTTTTTGCTTCAGTCATTGACTGCGCTAAAGAAAAAACGATGAAATAACCATCAAAATACTGCACGGCAAGTGCGTAATCACTGTTATGTAGTTTTGCTAAATACAGCTGTGCATTTTCTTGTTGGCTAAAACTAGCAACTTGCACCCGATAGCTAGCTGAAATGGGTATGGTTTCTACTGGCACCTTGGTGGTTACAGCATTAGCTTGCTCTTTATTAATCTTAGTGTGAAAGAGGTTTTTTACCGAATGAATATCTTCTGCTGTACTCAAATAAATAATATCTCGATTATTATTATTTAGAATATAGTTAGCGGTTACCTGCTTGAGTTCGGTAAATTCTTGGGTACGTAAGTCGTAGGTTTCTTTGCTCCAATAATCAAAAAAGGCGGTTACGGCAAGCAAACTAAAGAGAATTATCGCCGTCATTGAGAAATAACGAATACCACTTCGCAACGATAAAGATTTAATTTTAGGCGCATCTTTAAGTAATATATCCGCTTCATGCATTTGTCGATTAATGGCTTGGCGAATATTTTTGTTAACTAGGCCTAATTGTTCTACTTCTCGTGAACGATAGCGACCTTTAAAACCCATTTGCAACAGCACATAACTTATCGCTAATAAGTCAGTCATTTTAACCGCTTGAGCTAAGGCTTTGTCGGTGATGGTAAAGAATAAGTCGCCACCATTTTTTAAAGAAAATAACTCACTGAGTAAGGTATTATTTTCCCAGCCAGCATTCTCGCCCCATAAACCATGAATAATAAACTCATCAAGCACAATGCAATGTAAGCAACATAATTTGTCGATGACAGCAGCCGGATAATCGAGTACTTTGCCACGCTCACTTAACTCAATAATAGATTGCTTTAACAGTCCTTTAAATAAAGCCAAATTATCTGGTTTAGGCAATCGAGGCAAAGTTAACATTATCGAAAACAAAGGCACGCTCAAGTTATAGAGACTATTGTTGTTATAGTCGAACAAGGCAGTTTCTTTAAATACTTTATCGCTAAAATCTATGGTAACCCTATTGTTATGCTGCTGATTCATAATAACTAACTCAACGACAAGGCATAGAGAGTAACAGCTAAATCAGGAATGCGATTATCAACATGCAGGTTTAACATTTCACCTTTATTTAGCATATCAACCCATAACTCGTCATGGGTATTAATTTCAAAATAACAGGCAGTTGCTTTCGGTTTCAGCGCATTCGGTGCCACTAATAAATGACGTAGGGCAACACCCGACATGGCATTTCGTACTAACTCGACAATATTACTCTTACCCGCCAGTGTTACCGCCAGCGGTATACGCTGGGCAAGCTCGTCAGGGCTGAGTGATGATTCGACACTCAGTACAAAACGACGCGATAACATAGCATCAGGTGTATTGATCAAGGTCCGTAATAATCGGCGCTTAGTAAAGAGCTGTTTATCCCACTCAAAGACAATAACTGAGTCTTGTAATACCATGCTTAATTGATTGCGTAGCTTAATAAATATAGGGCTAAAAACACTATATAAATCGTTATAATCTAGCGGCTTAAAATCATCCGGCAATTCAGGTGTTAGTCCCGACAGCTCAGCTGATAAGGTAGTTAAGTCTCGATACAGTTGGTAGGTGCTAAACTGCTTATCCCGCAGTAACCAATCACTCCACGGTAGCCAGCGATTTAAGGTCTGCAACCATAGGTAATCTTTATATAAAATTTGTTCACTTTTACTGTCTTGGCCAACGGCAATGCGTTTATGCACTTCTTTAGCACGATTTTGCAATAAACTTTGCAACATCTTCATTTTATCGAATAAATAATAAGATGCTTGGTAATGAATACAGGCAGGAATATAACTGCTATCAAAGACTACTTCACCGGTTTCTTTCGTTTCTAAAATTCGGGCGATAGGAAGAGACACAAAACCTGACATATCGGTTTTACCAATAGATAAACAGATATTGTCCTTGGCGACTTCCAGTTCAATACTATCACTTTGTGCAGAAGTATTATTATAGCTGGTCATGGTTTGGCAAAGAAATCGGGCTACCTCACTGTTTTCTTGGCCATAAGCAAGCGCGCCCTGTAATGCCAATGGTAAGGTAATATAAACCGTTTTTTTCACCGCATCTTCGGGCACATCAAGCACTATTTCTTCATCAAGTAAAAAGTAGTGACCATCAGGAAATAAACCGCTACAAAATGAAATAGCGATTTTCCCCACCTTAAGTAGGTCGGTATTGACGGTAATATCACTTAAGCCAAACTGCTCCGCAAAACCTAAGGTACTGGCATAATTCTGTATATAAGACTTTAAATGTAGTGCTTGTTGTTGAAAATGTTGTGGGGCAACAAAAGTACCATCTTTCCAAACAACCTGTTTTAATAGTTCCAAATGTACTTCTCCTGCTGTAACGCAAATAATCTAGTGTTAAGCTAAGCAATTAACAAAATTAATTACTGCAAAGTGCTCATAACCAAAAACTCTCAACTAATACCGGCTGCATATTCACCGATAAAGATTCTATTGATAAGGTAATACTGGCTAATTCGTCAATGTTACTAACATCTAACCAGGCTTTATTTTTTGCTTGCGCGTAATTCGAAAATTGACTAAATACCGCAATATATTTTGTCCCTGGCTGTATGCTCAGCTGCAACTTTCGTTGCTCATTGGGTAGTACACTACGGAGCTCTTGTTTATGTAATAAACTTTGGGCTAATAACTCACTATCTTTTTGATATAAATCGAGCACCTGCGCGCCTTTAAAGTCGGCTATTGCCGATAACTGATAGATACGTACTACCACAGGGTTGGCCGAGCTTAAGCTTGATGGGTTTATATTTTCGCCCGCATTAAGCATTACTTTTAATAATATCGGTGCAGGAACATTGCTGCTGCAGGCCATTAAAAAATATAAGCTGAATAAACCAAGCAAGGTATAAAGTTTTTTCATGTCAATCTTGCCCTCCTTGCATATTTTCCAATAACAAGGCTTTAAATAAACGTTGATATTCACCTTTGCTGAAACGACGGTTAAAAGATTTACGATATAAGCGCCAGTATTGTTGCTCTTTGCCAACAAATAAAGGACGGCCATAATCATCATAGGTTTCGGCTAAGTGCTGTGGCGAAAACTCATCAAGAAAGGTCGCCAATGTTTTATCAAGCGCTTGAAACAACATGTTCTGTTGCTCATTAGTATTGCTCAATTTCCGGTCAATTAATGCGACCAACTGATCGACTTTAGTTTCTTGCTGAAAGTGATTTAATGGTAGTATTTCTGCGTTAGCCGCTGAATTATTATGTCCAATATTATCAAATTTTTTACTTGATAAATTATCATCATAGGTTGAGACAGTTGCATCGTTTTGAGCATTTACTTCTTGCTCATCCTGACTAGGTACAGCAGATAGATTTTCATTTTGCCAATTTATTTCTTCTTCTGCAAAAGGGTCTTCGCCAAAAGGATCATCAGAGAAAACACCACTTGCTGAAAAGTGCGTGCTATACGGACTATTTTCTTGCTTAGACTCTGGAGCTGACTGGTTACTCTTCATCACCACATCGTCATTATTATCCATAGTTAAACCTGCTAAAGAAAAGTGTGCTTGTTGTAGATTATTATCATTTTTTACTGGCTGCTTTAACTCATCCTCTTCAGCCGTTAATAACTCTTCAGGTACTTCGCTGATCAATAACGTATAGTCGCCTACCTCAATCATAGTTCCGTCTTCAATAACACCTAGTCGACCTGGCGCTAAAGGCTTACCATTTAAGTGAATTTTTCCACCATTAAGCCCCTCAACACTCATATTATGTTGACTCAGCACAAATTGACCATGTACCGCATGCACTTGACCACTTCGATCAGGTAGATGCATCAAGCAATCAAAAGCTGAGCCAAAATTACCGCCCGATTTAGGTAAAGTAAAAACCCGAGTTAGCACGGTTTCGTTGTTAGGAATTTCTGTTAATTGAATGGTAATCATTAATTTTCTATACAACTTGTTATGGTTTGGTTGAATTTTGACAAAAACATCGGATATTTTTTGATAAAGTTTCTATGGAAATATAACCCCAATGCTTTAGTCGCCATGGTTTGACTGCGAAAGCTATTGCTTAACATACCCTGCTCTTTTAAAGCAATTTGCATAGCAATACCATCAACTAAAATGGCATCGACTTCGTTATGTATTAACATATCGAGTAGGGCGTTAATATTGCGTGGTTTTTTTTCAACATTAAAGCCTTGTTCATGTAAATAAAACCACTTATTACTGCCAAACTCAGCACTAACTTGCCACTGATTTGTCTGCTCGCTAGTCAAATCGATATTGTTTAAGTTATCGGAAAAATACCAGCGCCACTGATGAAAAATTAATGGCTCAGAAAATATGGCATATTTATCACGCGCTTTACTTTGCTCGGCAACAAAAAAACCATGTTGTTGCCCATCTTGCACCAGCAGCTGAGCATTCTTCCAACTCGTCATGGTTAACTGATAAGGCTGCTCTAATTGCCTTAAGACACACTTTAAGCGATTAACCGATAAACCTGCGATTGTATCTGAAGCATAAGTTTGATAAGGCGGCCATTCTTGTGTCGTTAAATAGAGACGTTCTGGCCCTGCCGCTTGTACATTTTGCTTAACTATAAAGACAAATACGACGACGCTAAGTAATGTTTTAAGTAACATAACAAACGATAATTTACGTAGTAACTTAACGGCGCTAATAGCTAAAGTACTTTCACTGTCAAGCATCATTACGACTCAATAATAACGTCAAAATCACCTTGCTCTACGCAAGACACTTTCACGGTATTAATCGCCTTGCCCTCACTGAGCAAAGTAATGCATTGCTCAGCTAGTTTTGGCATTAAGGTACGATTGATTATTTGCTCAATACCACGGGCACCCGTGGTTGGATCGGTATTTTTATTAACAACATAATCAATAAAACCTTCATCATAACTAAAGCTAGCTTGGTATTGCGCCACTAAGTTTTTAGCAATGCGTTGCAGCGCTATTTGACAGATTTTTGCTAATTCTTCATTGTTTAAAGGATAATAAGGCACCACAGTAGTACGGCCTAAAAATGCCGGTTTAAAATACTGCTGTAGTGCAGGCCTGATTTTTTCAACCAATTCGTCATTAGGTAAGCGTTCGGTATGATTATCACAAACATCACAAATAGCTTGGTCGGCAGCATTAGATGTCATAATAATCAGGGTATTACGAAAATCGATATTGCGCCCTTCACTATCGGCAATACAGCCCTTATCAAAGATTTGATAAAACAAATCATGCACACCGGGGTGTGCTTTTTCCATTTCATCAAGTAACAGTACTGAATATGGATTACGGCGTACCGCTTCGGTTAACACCCCTCCTTTGCCAAAACCGACATAACCCGCAGGTGCACCTAATAACATCGAGATTTTATGCTCTTCTTTAAATTCGGTCATGTTGATCACTGTCATATCATGACTGCCACCATAAAGCAGATCGGTTAATGCGATGGCAGTCTCTGTTTTACCGACACCACTAGGACCACACATTAAGAACACACCAATAGGTTTTCTGCTATCGGTTAAGCCGGCTCGAGAAATACGAATACTTTTTGCTAACTCGCTAATTGCCGTATTTTGACCAATAACACGTTTATGCAGGTTTTCCTCTATGGTTAATAGTTTTTTAACTTCGTCACTAAGCATATTGCCAATGGGGATACCAGTCCAAGAAGCGATGACTTGCGCTATGGTGATATCGTCAACCATGGCATTAACCAAGGGCTCACCTGCCTGTAAAATAGTAAGCTGAGCAAGCTTCTCGTTAAGCTCGGCATGGGCTGCACCATCGTTGCCTTGTTCTGTCAACGCTTGTGTTACTTGTTGTTGTAGACGAATCACATCATGCACTAGCGCTAGCTCTTGTTGCCAACGGTCATTAAGCGCAGCTAATTTACCTTCGATGTTACTGATTTTCTCATTAAGCTGCTCAAGTTCGAAGTTGGCATCGTCAAATAATGCTGACTCTTTTACCATCACGGCGAGTTCATTATGAGAATATTGTAAATTTTGTTCTAGGCTTTCTATTAGCTCAGGTTTTGCCCCTTGCGTTAACGCAATGCGTGCACAACTAGTATCTAACAGGCTAATCGCTTTATCAGGTAACATGCGAGCAGGTAAATAACGAATAGATAAATTAACCGCCGCGACTACCGCTGATTCACGAATATAGACATTATGGTGTTTTTGCAGTGACTCAGCGACACCACGCAACATTTGAATAGCATCGGTGGCATTAGGCTCTTCAACTTTAACCACTTGAAAGCGTCGCGTCAGCGCTGGATCTTTTTCAAAATACTTTTTATATTCATCCCAAGTTGTCGCCGCAATGGTACGAAACTCTCCTCGAGCCAATGCTGGTTTCAATAGATTAGCCGCATCATTTTGCCCTTCTGCACCGCCTGCGCCAATTAAGGTGTGGGCTTCATCAATAAAAACAATAATGGGTTTCGCTGAATTTTTAACTTCGTTAATAACGTCTTTTAAGCGGTTTTCAAACTCACCTTTAATGCTAGCACCGGCTTGTAATAACCCTAAGTCTAAACTGTGTAACTCAACATCTTTAATGGCATCAGGTACCTCACCTTGAGCAATTTTAATCGCCAACCCTTCCACTATTGCAGTTTTACCAACACCGGGTTCACCAACAAAAATAGGGTTATTTTGTCTTTTACGACAGAGAATATCAATGGCTGTTCTGACTTCTTTATTACGCCCCAAGACATCATCTAGAGTTAAATCTCGTGCTGCTTGGGTAAGATTGATGGTATATTTTTCTAAAGCGTTACCTGAACTTGCCACTGCTGGACTTGAACCCACGGAGCCTTTAGCGAATTGGCTAACCGGAATCTTTGTTATTTGGCTACGTAAAGCTGACTCAGATAATGACTCAAAGCACTTTAAATTTAAGCCTTTAACCCCAAGTTCACTGCATTGCTGACTCGCTAATAATATATGCAATGACGTTAATTCATTATGTGAAAAATCCACTGTTGCCGCCAACCAAGCCGACTTAATCAACTCGGTTAAGCTACCACTTAAAGTGGGTTGCCCTTCAAAACCTTTAGGTAAATGAGTTAACTTCGTCGATAACTCAGTAATAACCTGCTCAGGTGAAATTTTTTGACTGCTTAAAAAGTCATTCAATTGGCTATCGGCTTTATAGATTATTTGTAATAACCAATGCTCAATCTCTATAACTGGGCAATGTGAATTCATTGCATCACCCGCAGCTAACTCTAAAGCGCGTTTACTTTGCCTATCAAGCTTGGCAATTAAATTAGGTAAATTAACTTGTGTCATTGAATTAATCCTTTACGAGGTGAATAAGGTAAGTAATAGCTTGCTCTTGGCATGATTTAGGTAAGTAAAACCCTCGACCTAAACAGACGGTTTCTTCAGTATTCATTGAGACTCTTGAACGCGAAAACCACTTTTCTGGTGCTTGTAAATAAATAGCAACAGGGGTTTTATCACGTAAATAAAAACGACTCATTTGCGCAAGCTCTAGATACCACGCATCATGGCAACTTAGCATTTGCAACTGCTCTTCACTTTGCGCAGTAATAGTAATATTCATTTTTTGTTTAGCTAACCAACAACGTTTACCTAATAAAAAACCTTGGCCTAATTGATTATTTTGCCCGGTATGGCTTTGTTTGGTATTTTTATCGGTATTATTGACACTGACTGTTTGTTTATTCGTCACACCCAAACGGGTCCAGTTTTCTTGACTTAACTGGTGCTTGGTTAACTTGCTGCATTTAATGTTAATCGACAGGGAAAAGTAATCACTTAACACTTGCTGTAAGTCTCGTTGCGAACGATTAGGTTTGCCTAACATTAAGCTATAACCTAGCCAATTTTTATTTTCATCAAGCCCTGGTAAGCTAGTTAGCTGAGCGATACAACTGGCTAAGGCGCGTTGTGGTTTTTGTGGATGATTCTCTCGGATAAAATAACGATCAACTTCATCGGTTAACAACAGATGTGTCTTTTCTATGGTACGGGCATAGAGTTTAAAATACCTGTCATTAATCATATTTAAAAAATCATGTAGCGCATAATCTTCTTGATGAAATGCAGCTAACAAGGCTTGATAGATATACTGAGGCACAGCAGCATCACCGGAAGTTAACGATGATTCAGTGCTAGTAATTAAGGCGCGATTTTCCTGCCAACTAAAGTCACTGATCTCATTGGCGGTATTGTTTGGCATAGGATCAGCCGCGATCACTAGCTGAAACGGCTGAGCTGAATTGGCCAACTGGCGATTAATGATACGCATTAATTGCAATAAACTAAAGGCTTCAGGCTCAGCTAGGGCTTTAGTTATCAGCGGCGTGGTTAAATCAACTGACTCGGCTATAGGCATTGTTGATCACCATGAAATTTGTCAAATTCGATCAGCTCACTGCCTTGATTAGTAATTAACATCACTTCAAGTTTGATAAATCGATCGAAACTGCAAAACCCGGCAAAAAACTGATTCAACAAATGAATAAAAAGCCAAATATTCATCGAGTTTTTCTTATCAAACACCGAGATATCAAGCTTTATCAAGGTGCCTGAGGTAAAAATATTCACGCCATCAATGTTCATGCGCGCTACTTTTTGCTGGTAACTGACTTTTTGTATTGCACTGGTTAATACTTGCTGACCGCTGCTACGATTAAACACAGATAATAAGTTACGCAATTTTTCGGTAGGATTATCAACATTTAATAAGGCGCTGAAATTAGTACTTAATAACTCGATTAATTGCCAATGCAATTGTTCAGACTCATTTGGGTAATAAGGTACTGAAGGTATATTATGGCTTATTAACTCTCCCGGTAATTCAATAGCGCCAATTACTTTCAAAGCACTACCGGCATTAATGCTACAGGGCGCTCTGCCGTTACAGCAAATTAACTCTGCCGCTAATAGATGCTCTTTACCTAAATGCAAATCATGTTGAGCATATGGAGCAAAGCTAATAGAGAGATGATGTTGGAATTTCATTTTTTGATTAATATGACTTTCACTAAACCACAATAGACCATTGTTGGCATCAAAATATCGTTTAGCAAACAAAGGCTGCAAACGATATTCACCATCAGGTTTAATCTCGTTGACTGCCGCCACTGAAATAACTTCTATATTCGAATTTTGATTACTCGCATCAGGGTTTATCGGCATAGATAAAGCTTGATGGTTATAGCTAATCGGCTCGGCTCTATTACTGAATTGGTTAATCACTAAAGCGGTATTTAATTGAAAAACCGTGTTATCAAAGAGGCCAATATATTCAGAGGGGATGTCTTTAACAAAAAAACTCAGCACGACTTCATTACCAGTAATTTTCTGGCAAGCTTGTTTAAAGCCCTTTAAATGAAAATATTTACGTTTCTCTGAAAAGTTAAAATACTCTAACATCATCTGGTAAGCAGAAAATTCGTTGCCCTTTCTATCTAACACGACAAAATCAGGCTCAAGACAACGTGCAGTGAAGCTTGCTTTATCCAGCATAGTCATACCATTAAACTGACTATCCGCAAGACAAACAAAGCTTAATTTTGACAACATTAACTCAATTAACCCTGCAGATCCTTGACCAAAACCGTTCAGGTATAGGTTTAAATTTTCAGGGCTAAGCAGGGCTATTTGAGCATCAAGGTCGTTGGCTGTTATTTTTAGTTGAATAACGGCGTTAGCATCATGCTGTATCGGTAAATCAAATGGAAAAGGCGCGTACCTTGCGCTAACTGACGTTAAGGTAAAAGGAGATAAAAGGCTATCGTTACATAATTTAAATTGGCATTCTTGCCCTTTATCATTGTTGACTTTAAACGCTTGCTCCCTTGATAACTTTATCTCATCAACAAAAGTATCTTTATTAGCGGCTAACTTAATGCTCATTACCGACGGTAATAATTGATTAAAAGACGGGTACAGTACCGAACATAAGGCGTTAGAAATATGCGGAAGCTGTTGATCTAATTGCATCGCATTTTTGGCACTTAATAAAGCAACCGACTCTAATAAGCGGGTAATATTAGGATCTTCATAACGTTTTTCATTTAAATGCATCGCATTGGCGGCATCGTTATGTTTATTTTTATACTGGCTGCTAGAGCGACGAATAAGCGAAAGTTCACGCTCAAAATAGCGATTAAGCAAATCAGACACTTTCGTTCTCCATCGACAAGCTAAAGTCGCTGATATCAAGCTGACTATTTAATTGAAACTCTTGGCCGTTAACAAGATCACCGGAAATAATAAAATTAATACTGTTGGTCTTTTTATCATTGAGCAAAATACTAATATCAACATTTTCAATGCGTTGTTCGAAATTATCGATCAAGCTCTGTATTCTCGAGGTGAATATTTTTTTACCCAATTGGTAGTTTAAACTTTGAATATCTTCTACGCCATAACTTAGAATGGAGCGTTGGCATTCAATAAGCTTACTGTCTAACATGATCAGCGGTGCTTCACTTTCTAATAACTGCTTTAAGTTATATTTAACTGAGGTTAATAGTGCTGGCTCATCACTGTTATGTACGTGTTTTAAAAAGGTACTAATAAAAACCATTATTTATCCTTAGCCAATTCAGTGGTTAACATTATTTGCCCAGCAAACATGTCAAACTGATATTGTGGTTGTAAGGAAACTTCGCAAATAAATTCACCTGGACTATTGTCGGCTTCACGCACTTTTACCCGTGCATTTCTTAATGGATATTTTGCTAAGGTTTCATCATTAGCAGAAGAAACATTAGATACATACTTACTTAGCCACTGAGACAAGTGTTGCTCACACTCAGTAGCCGTTAATAAACTACCAAGCAGCTCCCTAATTTGTACTTTTAAAAAATGGGCGATGCGACTGCAAATCAAGGTGGTTTGCAACAAAGACAACACCTTGTCATCCGCTTGTTGTTGCCCTGCCCAAACCGAGTGGTTATCCATAAAATAGTATTTAGTGGTTAATGGACTATGTGCTAGCGGGATAAAACCTTGCTTAGCATAAAATTGCGCTATTTTTCCAAACAATCGAATTCTAGGCTCTGGTTGTAACCATTGATGATCAACACAAGTTTCTGGCACATTTAATACGGCACCTTGCAATCTATCATTCCAACGAGATTTTAAAAAACCAAACCAACTAATGCGATTAAACTCACGGACAATAGTGGCAACAAAGGCAAAATGAGCGTAGCCATATAAGCCAGCTTGCTTCGCATTGACCACTTCATTAAAAACAAAACCACAAGAGTAATTTTGATAATGACTACGCAATTTTAGTCTTGGCATGGTTAAAGCGATAAAACGGCTAGAAGCCAATTGGCGTAGCTTTTGCCAACTTGCATAATCAACACCGTTGATAATTTTACCAACACGCTCAATATCACTAAGCCATTTACCATCGGCTTCACCAAAGAAACGTTCATCCGGAGACATAACAAAAGGACATAAACACTGTTGCCCCAGCGCCCCTAATAACTCCAAGGTGTATAAATCATCAAAATCATTAAAATCAGCCAGTTGTGCTGACACATGGTGATCTATCACCATGACACCAAAAGGTTCACCACCTAAAGTATTAAGCTCTTTATTAGCTATTTTATTATAGAGCTGACTGCGTTTGACCGAACTCGATAAATTGACATCGTTAGTAATAGCCTGCCAATCAATGTCTAAACATTTTACTTTAACTCTTTGTTTGCTATACGGCACTGTCACTAAGTTTTTCAAACCTTGCCAGCGAGCTTCCAAGGTTTGAAAGGCTGGTTGTTGTACTAACAAGGAAAGTTGTTTACTTAACGATGTGTCTATTTGCGCAATAACTTGTATTAATAACGCTTTAAATTTATTAGCATTTAAATTTTCTGAGGCATAAAAAGGCACAAGCAAGGCAATTGCTTGCTGCAAATACTGAGGATCATCAGAGTCCAAACTGTTCAGGCTGATAAGCCAATCGGAATTTATCATGCTAGGCTAAAGTACTACGTTATTATTATTTATTAGTGTTATTTTTATAATGCCTATCTCAAAGCACTATAAAAATAACAACAGGGTGTAAAACTATGTTGTTTGAATAGCAAGCGGTGAAATTGCACTGTTCACCACTGGCTATCAAGTTACTATTTACTCGTATTTACGCAGAGTTAACCCGGTATTTTCGCTACCATTCGCACTGAGGTAGTTAAAGACTCCATTTGTAACCATGGCTTTAAATGGGCGATTGCCGAGTATGAACCCGGCTTACCCGGTTGCTCTACCACTTGTATTGCTGACTCTGCAAGTGGTGTTTTAGCACGCTGTTCATTACCAATAGCGCCGGGGTTAGTAAATTGACTAATCCAAGTATTTAAGTCACGCTCTACATCGGATGCCTCTAAGTTAGAGCCTAACTTGTCACGGCCCATTATTTTTAAATAATGCGCAATGCGACTGCTAGCCATAATGAAAGGTAACCGAGCAGAGATTGCCGCATTAGCCGTAGCGTCAGGATCGGTATAAATTTTAGGTTTTTGTGTGGTTTGTCCACCAATAAATACCGCATAATCAGAATTTTTATAATGCACTAAAGGTAAGAAACCTAAGTCACTTAATTCTTTTTCACGCTCATCGGTTAAGTTGACTTCCGTGGGGCATTGCTGTTGAATATCACCAGCATCAGATTTATAAGTGAGGTTAGGCAAGGCTTCCACTTTACCGCCATTTTCTAAACCACGAATAGAAGTACACCAACCTGAAGCAGTATAGGCTTGGGTCATTTTAAGACCCATATCAAAGGCAGCATTTGACCAAACAATTTGCTCATTACCTGTAGGTCTTGGATTGCCTTCGGCATCAAGGGCTAATTCTTCAAAATCAAACGACTTAGTAGCAGCACCTTTTTTACCATAGGGTAAACGCGCAATGGTTTGTGGTAAGGTTAAGGTAACATAACGCGCATCATCACTTTCACGGAATGAATTCCACGCTGCATACGCAGGTGAATCAAATGCAGCAGCAACGGGTTTACCTTCATTAAACACTTCAAAATCATCCAATTCAAACATGTTGGCTGAAGCCGCAGCAACAAAAGGAGCATGACAAGCAGCAGCCGTTTCTCCCATATAACGCAATAAAGAGATGCTTTCGTCACTGGCATCAAACTGATAATCACCGAGTAGCAAACCATAAGGTTCACCACCTGCAGTGCCATATTCATGTTGGTATAAGGCATTAAATAATGGGCTGCGATCAATTGCTGGCGCATCTTCAAACTGCTCTAAGATATCATCGCGATTAAAGTCAGCCATTTTAATTTTTAAAGTAGCGCCAACATCACTTTCACGCACTAACTTGTTTAAACCACGCCATGAGCCCTCTAATTTTTTAAATTTATCTTGCTGCATAATGGCTGATAATTGCTTAGACAATTTACCATCAATCGCCGCGATAGCATTTTCAATGGTTTTTGTCAGGTTTTTATCCCAAGTAACTGTGCCATCGACCGCTTGATCCATCAAGGTTGAAATTAGCGCTTTGGTCGCATCTGGTGTTGTTTGCGTGGTAGCGGCAATAGCTCGGTCTAAAAAACTGACATCTTGAACTTGTGCTTCTGCAGCACTGCCTTGTTCTTGTTCTGTGCTCATTATGCAGTCTCCTCAGTATTTAAACCTAATTCATCAGACAAAGATTTAATGGTGTCTGCACTGCTCAGAACTTCTTTTAATAGTGCTTCTAAATCGCGAGAACGATCAGCTTTACTGAGTAATACTTTTAATTGATTACGGGTTGCAACGAGGTTCTTCAACACATCAACTTTTTCAACAATAGCTTCCGGCGTAAAATCTTTCATTGAATCAAACTTCAAGTTCGCTTCAATTTGACTATTATCATCAACCAATACGTTATCAACCTTCAAATTTAATTCAGGGCCAACACGTTTCATAACCGTATCAAAGTTATCTTTATCAATTTGAAAAAAGTCACGATCGGCAACATCTGGTTTATCCGTTTTATCCGCTGAAAAATCGCCTAGCACACCAACAACAAAAGGCAGCTCTTTCGTTTCTAATGCACCGTTAGTCTCAACATCATAAGTGATGCTAACTCGGTTTTTACTAACGCGTTTATGCTGTGAATTTAATGCCATTAGCTTGTTCCTTAAATTAATAGATTAAAATTATTTCAAATCGGCTTGTGAAGTTAATTCAGCAATTTGGGTATCAAAAGTGACTTCAGCTGATTTTTCAACCTTACCGCCCTCAGATTCAACATAATAAGTTTGAGCAATCGTTGAGTAAGTCATCGCAAAAGTTTCATTCGGTTGAGAGCCATCATTACCTGAAATACTGTAGTTTGATATCCGAGAGTTTTCTATGGTGATAATTAAATATGGAATAAGTCCTTTGCCGGCGCGGTTTGGTTTAGTAAAAACAATTTCAATCGTTTTTCCCGTTTCGCCCGGTGCAAATAAAAAGGTAGTTAAAAATGGGCTAGCGCCATCTAATTGTTTTGAACATTGAATTTCACCCAAAGCAACCATACCACCATCACCATTATCCGCATTACCAATATCAACACTGACATTGCGCATGGCACTCCAAGACAAAGAGTCAATAGCAAAAAATCCTTTTTTCCCACCAATATCTGTTACGGTCGCCGAGCCTTTAATTGTATCGTTGCCGTCTATTCTCATATAAATTGAAGCCATTCGTTCTTATCCTTTTTTTTATGGGTTAGATTTTTGCGTTGTTTTATGGTTTACCTTTACCAACTAAATTCACTTTCATGTTTACTCTGTACTGAGTCTATTGGTGTTGCTATTTCAGGACTGGTTTTTGTTATTAACTCAGGATTTTTTACACTTTTTTCTTTAATATCTTTCGGTATTACAACTTGCTCAGTAATTATTTTATTGCTTGTTTTAGGCAATGGAATTTCAGCTTTTTCGTCACTTAATCCAGCCACTAAATTGATTTGCTTTAAGACTTTGTCATTGCCTTCAACAAGTTCCAGCATAAGTTCGGGTAATGACATATAACCCCAGCGAATGGCTTTTTCTAATAAAAAAGAAATTGGGCTATGTGGTTCTTGTTTAGCAAAGTAATTGGCAATTTGACGTAACTCTTGAAAGGCATGATCTCTGTTATTTAGTTGCCTTGTCGCATGAGATGCAGTTAAAGAAATCATCGAGTGCGTATTACTTGATTTGGCTAAACCTTGCTCAGCTAATATATTTTGTTGAGATTGTTGAGTTATAGTTTCATTTCCTGCTTGAGAAACTTCCGTAGCCACTGAATTTACCGGTATTTCTGGCTGGGCATTAAGTGGCCAGGTAACATAACAATCAGCAATTAGATGTTTAATAGCTTGTAGATTATCGGTTAAATTTTCTTTTAAAAACTTGGTACTAATTATGGGAATAGCCAATGATTTTATGGTTTTTTTCAGCCAAAAATCAAGCTTTTCAAGTGATGAAATAGCAAGATTTATCGCTTGAATGGTTTGAGTAACTTCAGCTTCTTCGCTAGGAAATTTATGCTGAGCTTGGCTTTTAAGTAATGCTAAGTTATTAGTTTTACTCGCAGAAAAATACTTGGCATAGTCAATATCGGCAACTAACTTCATCATTTGCAAAGGCATAAATAACAAACCACTGTTGGAACTTTCACCTAGTAATTGTATTAATGGCCTAAGCTGTAACTCCGCTCTTTGCTTTTTTTTCTCGTCGACATCAGTAGAGCTTAATTTTTCATCGGGAAAATAAGGGTGAACATCTGGCCAAAAAGTATCAATGAACTCTACTAAAACTTGCAAGGCAGTTGCTATTTTAACCATGGCCTGTTCTTGGAAAGCCAATGACATTACCCACCAACAATAAATTTCAATATCTTTACTTTTATCCGTTAAAGTTTGCCAGCAAGCTTGATTCACTGTTAACCAATTTTGTTGATTTTCATCAAATAGGGCTTCATCTACAGAAGATTCTGGCGTTTCGGTTAAACGCCGAAAAGACGATTGTGCTGCATTAAAAGTATTGCGTAAACTGCGGTAAGCACTGCGGTCAGCTTTCAAGTAGCAGCCAACAATAGATTCATCATCAATTGCTTGTAATAATTTGTTGTAATTCAAGGAAACTCCGTACTGTTTTATTTTATCTAATCGCATACATCTACATAAGAAAATAAACAGTAATCAACAAGTTCAAAAAATAAAAATAATGTGTAAGTAAACCTTACAATGGTAAATTATTTTTACAAAAGAACACTTTATGAAGTTATTCTACAACAAAAATTTAACAATTTACACTCAATATTCACATTAGATTTATCTTGTAAACATTTAAACGGCTAATAATGGATCGGTTCTAGTTAAGTGTTGCTGAGTAAACAAGTGAAGCGCGTAACAGATTTTATGGAGCTCTAATAAGAATCAATGCTTGTGAAGATCGCCTTTATCACTTAAGTGTAACTTAATATAAATCATATCGTTATAGGGGCTGTTGATCTTTCGAGATTGTTTTTGCAGCGAATTGTTGGGTATTTATACAAGGCAGAGCCTTTGTAATGTGGTTATTCCACATAAAAAGGTGATAACGCCGTAAAAATGTCCAACAAACGCTGTCTGAAAGATTCGGCTAAAAGCGTTTTTTCATTGTTGAGTCGTGTTTGCGTAGAATGACTAGGCTACACGCTACTCGCCGCGAATAAAACGCTTTTAGCTCGAACAAAATTTAACCGCGAAAGATCAACAACCCCTAGTGTAAACAATATAATTATGGAAAAGAGGCTGATTTAATATAGATAGATATTTACGTTACTAAAATAATTTTACAATATGCCTTACATTATGAATTAGTTTTAGCAATATAATCTTATTTTAATGAATAATAGCTTTTCATTAAATTTGTAATCTTGCTGTGCATAGGGACGTAGTTCAGGGCATGGCGATCAATTGAGAAATAAGTCGCGACCTCCGTGTAGTGCTATTAATACTTGAATTCAAAGTATAAAATGATCAAGTAAAAATCTTTGCCATTTCTCTGCTCGAAAAGAATAGCCGTTAATATGCAACAAGTACAAAGGTGATAAACAAAAGACTAAGGTGTTTTGGAGTGCTTAACTTGCTCAACATTAATAGATTCAGCCATGCGAGCCAAAAATAGGTAAGGATCAATATCTTTAAAATCAAGCGCATTTAATGAATACTTCACCGTTACTGAGAAACTCCCTAAGCTTGCAAACGCTCTACTATTTATAGCTTGGGCGAGTTTAGCGAGCTTGTCACTCACCTCTTCGGTGTTTTGGTGCTCAAACAAGAGTAGGTACTCACCTTCTCTCAACAAACCCGCAGTGTCAAACTCCGTTATTTGATGATTAATTACGCTGGCTATCCCCTTAATTACTTCACTTATCACTTTCTTATTATATCGAAAAAGCAACTCTTGCCAATTATCAATAACAAGATAGCCGACACTGAGTGGGTAATGAAAATTTCGTGCCTTTTTAAAGGATAATTGATAGTGAAATTTAGTTTCTATTGGCCCCGCCATAACATAACTTGGTTTCTCAATTTCTTCATACGCTAAGTTTATTTTTTTTGCCCTTAACCTAAAAAACAAGCCAACTAAAATAAGTAACAACAAAAATACAGCCAAAGATAAGCTAATAATAATGACGCGTTGTTTCTGATTTTTTTCAATAAAGCTACTCGATAGCCCACTGTTTTCTACCAGCTTAACGGCAAGCCTTTTTGACTGCTCAATAGATTGATATTGCCTTTCGTCGCCTGCGGTTAAGAGCGGTGTTCGATTAGTTATGTTAAAAAACTTTTTAGTCGACTTAAGTGTTTTTAGTAAGACTTGGCTATATTTCATACGCCAGTGGTAGGCCAATTGATAGTTTTTTTGTACAAAGTACATCTCAGCAACCATTCGATAAAAGCCAGCAAACTCAGGCGAGATCTCCCTATCTTTAAGCAGGTCAATAACATCGGCTAATAGGGTATAAGCGGCTTCAGTTTGATTAAGTTCCAAGTAAACCTTTGCTAAAGCCACCGAGCTCTCTATCCTCTCAGTAAGCATATTATGCTGATAAAATAAATTATCCGCCTGTTGTAGATGAGGTAATGCATTATTAAAATCTTTTTGTGTTAATAAAACAATACCTAACCCTTTCTCCGCGCGAGCAATGTTAATGGGCGTACCTTTAATCTCCGCAGCTCTTTTCGACTCCCAGAAAGCATTATAAGCATCATCAAAGCGCGCTAAATAAAAGTAGGCATACCCTAAATACAAATAGGTTTGATCAATATTCCTTTTTTGTCCTATTTCAAACCTTAATTTTAATATTTTTAACTGCATGGTTAACGATGTTTGATAATCACTTAAATGATGGTAAGCCAATGCTAAAACAGTCAATAATTCAATATGTTCTGTAAGGTCACTGTGGTTAATGCCTTGCTCAACTTTTTGTAAACTTGCTAAGGCCTTTTGGTGTTTTCCTAACATCGAAAACGCAACACTGCGATAGCTTAAAGATAATAAATTATCTTTAACATTTGCGTTAACACGACTCTCAGTTACGATGAGTTGAGTCAAATCAAGCAGCTTTTTATATTGTTTTTTAGCAACATACACTTCTGCTAGTTTTAATAAGAGTGATAATTTGATGCTTTTATCTAGGCTATTTGCCGCCAAACCTTGTTCAGATAACAGTAAAACTTTATTGATATCACCTTGATTACTAGCAACCCTAGCAGAGAGTAAAAATATTTTGGCAATCACCTCATTGGAATAATGTTGACGACTGCTAATAATTGTTTCCAATAGGTGTTTCACCGTATCACTATCAATCACTTCACTATTGACTCTTAATAATTGCTGTACCTGATTACTCATTGATAGTTGTTCCGACGAGTGCTTCGCCGAAGCGCTAACAACTATAATCAACAGAAAGAACATCACTTTAAGAGGGAATCCGATAAGAATAAATAGTTTTCGACTAGACATGCTTATACCTATTAGTGATTAGAAACAGAAGGTTGAAATGTAACGGGTATAATTATCATTGTTAAGTATCGCTACTATTTAGATTGCTTAATCTGCGCTTTTTTCTCAATGAGATAACGCTTAACTATTTTATCCAACATCGTTAATGGCATTGAGCCATGTTTGAGTAATTGATCATGGAAGTCACGTATATCAAAATCTTCACCTAAGCTTTGCTCTGCCTCTTTTCGTAAACGCTTAATGGCTAACTCACCCACTTTGTAAGACAAAGCCTGAGCGGGCCATGAGATATAACGATCTATTTCTGTTTTAACATTATGCAGTGACAATGCGGTATTACTGGCTAAAAAGTCCATTGCTTGAGTCCGACTCCATCCCTGACTATGCATGCCGGTATCAACCACTAATCGACAGGCACGCCACATTTCATAGGTCAAGCGACCGAAGTTATGATAGGGATCCTCATACATGCCAGCTTCTAACCCAAGGTATTCAGAATATAAACCCCAACCTTCACCAAACGCTGAAATATAGGTTCGATTTCTAAATTTTGCTACATTCTTCATCTCTTTTGCTAACGATATTTGTAAGTGATGACCCGGTACCGCTTCATGTAGCGTTAATGCGGTTAAAACATATAGAGGTCGGCGATCAAGCCGATAAGTATTCACCCAATAATTACCAGGCTGATCATCACGGGATGATTCCTCATATCGACCCGTTGTATACTTAGGAGCTATATTGGCGGGTACCGCCATAACGCCATAGGGGATTCTGGGTAAGGTCTTAAATAATGTGGGTAACTTAGCATCCATTTTTTTAGCAATAAAAGCCGCTTCTTTTAATAGCTCTGTCGGTGTCGTGGCATAAAATTGCGGGTCGGTACGTAAAAATTGCACGAAGTCGGCAAAACTACCATCAAAGCCCACTTGTTTGATAATCTCATCCATTTCACTGCGTATACGTTTTACTTCCGCAAGACCTTGTTGGTGCACTTTTTCAGCGGTTAGAGGTAACGTAGTATAGTGCTCCAGCCTATTTTGATAGTATTCGTTACCATTAGGTAATGAGTTAGCCGCAATATTATCACGGGCATTTGGCTGATATTCATTAACCATAAAATCATAATAAGCTTTATATGCGGGCATCACTTTAGTGCTTATAATTTGCTTCGCTTGTCGCTGTAACTTTTTTTGCTGGCTTGAACTAATAAAAACAGACATTTTTTTAAACGGTTTATAGTAACTGCTCTGCGTTACATCTTCTTTAATAAAGGCAGTTATTGATTGTTCAAAACCTTCAAGCACAATTTTAGGTTGACTAATTCCGTGCTTAAGCCCTTCTTTCATCCAGTGAATTTGCTGTGAAAAATAATGTGGCAAAGCCGTTAATCGCACTAAATAATCTTGGTAATCGGCGAGGGTTTTAAAATCAATTCGCTTTGAAATATCCGCAATCCACACATGAAAGCCTGACTCTGCCGTAAGTGGCAGGTAATATTCTTTGTTGGTGTAGTTATCTAGCTGATTTTTTAAGCTGTAAGTGAGCACCGATAAATTAATCTGATTTTCTTGTGTTAACTTTTCATCATCTAGATTGATTAACTGTTGATAAATAGCTGATCGCTGTTGATATTGCGTTAATAAACGGCCTGCTGAAAGATCGGGTAATTTAGCATTATTACCGCCGACCTCTGGCAAATTAAAAGGGCTAGATTGTAAATAGAATACTTCATGTTTTTGAATGATATTAGCGAGTTTTTGATCTTCACTCTGATCGTATTTCTCTATATTCACGGCATAGCTAGTGGTGAACAGGCAAAAATTAATGACAAAAAGCACTAGGTAGGTGATAAAATTTTTCATTGGATTACTCAAAAGACAGGCGTTCTAATAACGAGTATGTTATTTTTCTCACCTGACTTTTTATGTTTTTTTAGTGATAAGATTAAAGCTATAGTTTGAAAAAATGCTCTCTATATACCTTAAGTTCAGCGATTGATTCTTTTATATCATCTAATGCTAAATGAGCACCAGTTTTAACAACTAAGCTTAATACTTCTGGTTTCCAGCGCCTTGCCAGCTCTTTTATGGTACTGACATCTAAGTTACGATAATGAAAATGATCTTCAAAGTCAGGCATATATTTATTTATAAAACGCCGATCTTGACCAATACTATTACCGCACATAGGCGATTTACCTTTTGGCACCCATGCCTGTACAAAAGCTAAACTTTCTTGGGTTGCTTGTGCCAAGCTAACATCACTGTCACGGCAACGTTGAGTCAAGCCAGATTTACCATGATGCTCAATACACCATGGGTTCATATTATCTAATACATCATCACTTTGATTAATGGCAAATATTGGTCCTTGCGCAATGATATTCAGCTGACTGTCGGTGATAATAATAGCTATCTCTAAAATAACATCTTCTACTGGCTCTAAACCTGTCATTTCTAAATCAAGCCAAATTAAATTACTGTCATTACTCACGATAAAATTCCCTTAAAAAATGCACAAGCATTCATATATAATTGTTAGTATAATAATACGCTGAAACTATGTTGCATCAAATAAAATATTGGATCAAATAAAATCTTATGAATGAGTCAAATGGCTAAAATAAAAAAACTGACTAAAGGTCAGCAAAGGCGCATTAAAGCCAATCACGATAAAAAATTGCGCACAATAAGCACCCAAGGTAAAAATAAAGTTGTGTGGGATGATGCTGACTTAGGTCCTGCACAACAAGGCGTCATCATAAGCCGATTTGGTCAACATGCTGACGTCGAAAATAATATGGGTCAGGTGTATCGCTGTAATTTACGTCGCTCTATTAATTCTTTGGTCTGCGGTGACAGAGTACTATGGCGAATAGGTAAAGAAAGTAAACATAGTATTACCGGCATAATAGAAGCGGTGCATGATCGAGATTCAGTGCTAAGCCGGCCAGATGTTTATGACGGTGTTAAACCTATCGCCGCAAATATCAGCCAAATTCTCATTGTATCGTCTGTGTTACCCGCTTTTAATAGTGACATTATTGATCGTTATCTCGTTGCCGCTGAGCAAACGGGGATTACCCCCGTGATTATACTCAATAAAACAGATCTATTGACCGATATAGCCACTGACGAACAAGAAAAAATAGCGAAGCAATTAAAAATATATAAAAACATTGGCTATCAAGTACTGTATTCGAGTAGCCAATCAGGCGACGGCATCAGTGAATTAACCACACAACTTGCACAAAACACCAGTATTTTTGTTGGTCAATCAGGTGTCGGTAAGTCAACCTTAGTGAATGCATTAATGCCTGATTTAGGAGTATTAACAAAAGAAGTCTCTGAAAATTCAGGTTTAGGGCAACACACCACAACAGTCGCTCGCTTATACCACTTTAATGAAGGGGGAGATTTAATTGACTCCCCAGGCATCCGTGAATTTGGTTTATGGCATTTAACACCGGCACAAGTTTGCCATGGGTTCATCGAATTTTCTGAATTTATTGGCTTATGTAAGTTTAGAGATTGTAAACATCAAGCGGATCCTGGCTGCGCCTTAATTGCCGCAGCACAAGAGAATAAAATCAATCCAGCTCGCTTAGCTAGTTTTCAACGTATATTAGCCAGCCTCAATGATAATAAATTAACCTCACGTTTTAATGATTAAGGAAAAACGAGTGTCTTCTAAAAATAGTATTCGCGACAAAATAAAAATAGCCTTGCAATATGCCATGCCTAAACACGCTATTTCAAGAGTAGTCGGTAAATTAGCAGCAGCTAAAATGGGTTGGTTAACCACTAAACTTATTCGCCTCTTTATTAACGCTTACAACATTAATATGAATGAAGCTAAGCTTAAAAAAGCAAGTGACTTTGACACCTTCAATAACTTCTTTACCCGTGAATTAGAAGAAAATGCTCGAACCATAGATGACGATGAACACTCAATATGCTATCCCGTCGATGGGGCTATTAGCCAACAAGGCGATATTGTAGATGGTCAACTGATCCAAGCAAAAGGTTTCAATTATAGTTTAACATCTTTACTTGGTGGTAATGCAGAAACAGCAGCACCTTTTCAAGGCGGTAAGTTTTCTTGTATTTACCTTGCCCCAAAAGATTACCATCGCATTCATATGCCCATGGCTGCCACTTTACGTGAAATGATTTATGTTCCAGGTGAATTATTTTCCGTTAATCCTTTAACAGCTCAGAACGTACCTGATCTCTTTGCGAGAAATGAACGTGTTGTCACCATTTTTGATACTGAATTTGGAGGACTTGCCATGGTCTTAGTCGGTGCCACCATCGTTGCTAGTATAGAAACCTCTTGGGCAGGAACTATCACTCCGCCAGCCGGCAAAGACATCTTTAGATGGCACTACCCTAGTGAAGGCGCTGACATGATTACTTTTTCCAAAGGGGATGAAATGGGTAGATTTAAACTGGGCTCTACCGTTGTCAGTACTTTTTCACCTAATATGCTGAGTGAATTTTCGCCAAACGCGGGGCCTGGCACTACCACTCGCCTCGGTGAACCTTATGCTTCATTAGAAAAAAAACCAGAAATCCAGGCTATTTAAATCAACTAAACTGTTGCTCATTTAGTGCACGCGATATAATATTCAGCTAATAATAATAATAATATCATAATGAAATAATATAATAATAACCTAACCAAAACGTTCAAAAAAGGAAGTTTACATGGCGCATAAAAGTCATACGCTAAAACCAACAGAAGCAGAGTTAACTTTGCTCAATGTTCTCTGGGAAATGGGTCCTGCTACCGTAAGACAAATTCATGATGTTATAAGCATTACGCAAAAAACAGGTTACACTACGGTATTAAAAATATTGCAGATAATGCACGAAAAAACACTTGTCATCCGAGATGAAAGTAATCGTGCGCATGTTTATACTGCCGCCAATAGCGAAACACACACGCAAACATCACTCATCAAAGACTTAATTACTAAAGCTTTTGGAGGCTCTACGTCAAAATTGATAATGCGCGCCATAGATGACTCAACCAGTGCTCAAGAAATTGACGACATTCGCCAACTGTTAAACTCCTTAGAAAAATAATATAACCCTAGAGTAATATAAATTTAGTATGTTTGAACAATTAGTTAATAACCCTTTTTTATATAGCTTATCGTTAACCTTAGTGCATTTTTTATGGCAAGGTTTACTGGTGGGGCTTATGTTAAAATCAACGTTATTAATTATTGATAAAAACAAAGCAAAATTACGTTATGGCCTAGCAAGCTTTTCGATGTTAGCAAATTTAATCATAGTAATATTCACTTTTGTTATGGTTTATCCAGACTCTGGGACGAGTAATAACCTGAGTCCGATACCATTAAATAATTTAGTGGCGGAGTTAACACAGCAATGGACGATGTTAACGTATCAAGAGTTAATACCGTCAATACTTGCTTATGTCTTGCCTTACCTTGCCATATTTTGGCTAGCGACAATCGTCATGCTAGCCGGAAAGTTATTAATAGAAGTTCGTAATGTCAATCACTTACCATGGCATGCTAGCGTCTCGCCAACGGCCACTTTATTAGCACGCTTCGATGAACTCGCTAAACAACTAGAGCTCCCCAAAACGCCCAAATTAGTCATCTCACTAAAAGCCAAAGTACCCATGGCAATAGGTTGGTTAAAGCCGGTAGTCTTATTACCGGCGAGTATGGTCACAGGCCTAGGCCCATCTCAACTTGAAATGCTTATTTTACATGAGCTTGCACATATTCGTCGTCATGATTATTTAGTCAACTTTTTACAGACACTTATCGAGTTATTACTCTTCTTCCACCCAAGCGTACACTGGATTGGAAAGCAAATGCGTAATGAGCGAGAATATTGTAGTGATGACCTAGCGGTGCAACATTGCGGTGATGCAATTGCTTATGCACATACCTTAACTGACACTGCTTCACTATGTGCTAAAAAGCATAATCACACCATACCCGTTATGGCAATGGCTGCCTCGGGAGGCGATTTGAAAGCACGAGTAATCCGCCTCGTTGATCATCATTGCGCACCAAGTAATGGCACAGGAAAATGGCTAGCGGCCTTTAGTCTCCTTTTAGCATTATCATTACTGAGCATAAATCAATTACTAACAATATCTTTCTCCTCTCATCTACATAACCAATTCCCTTGGTCTGCAAATGATACCGGGAGTAATACCCAGGGTAATAAAATCACAAAAACTTCACCTTTACCCGATAACAGGAGCCGTAAGGTCTCTGTCGTAAATAACTTAATTACTTTACCGTTATTAAGTCATAAAGAGACTTTAACTAACAATTCACTTATTGATAATATAAGATCTCGAAGTGATACTGCGGTTGAAGCAAAGACCACGATAGTACTCAAGCCAGCAATGATTAAAGCGGATGCTATGGAGAGTAATCCAAACCTCATTGAGGTTGCCGTTCAATCAGAGCCGAGCCATATCATTCCTCATGACCAATTACCCACAGATGAGTTAGCAACAAGTAAGGCGAGTCAATTAGTTAACCTACGTATTCAACAAACGCCCATAACGTTGAAGCCAACTAAGCTTTCACAGGCAGTAGAAATAGCATCCTTACTTCGCCGAGCGACGCCGTCACACGAAGAGCACAATATAAAACCAACCGATAAACTGAGTAGCGTTGCTGTGCAACGTGTTCAAAGTGCAGATATTAATGCACAACAAGCAGTGATCTTAACTAACGAGTCACAGAATAAAAAAATTCCTGCGTCTAAACTATCATATAGTCAAGAAATTGATGAATTCGTATTACAAAATGAACGTTATAAAGCATCACAGCGACTAAACAGTACCCCAAAAGAGAGGGTAGAAACTGTCACCTCATATGCTGCCAGGCTGTTGAGTTCAGCCAACCCGGTATACCCATACTTAGCTCAACGTCGTCATATAGAAATGGAAGTCAAAGTTAATTTCACCATTGGCCTTAACGGAAAAGTTAAAAATATCGAATTTGGCCCGCAAGATAAAACCTCTTATTTCAAATCAGCAATACGCTCGGCAATTCGTAAGTGGCGTTTTTCCCCTGCGGTTAAAAACAATGACATCATTGAGAGTCGAATGAGTAAAATCTTCTCGTTTAGCCTACAGTCTTAATAATTTAAAGAGTAAAGCCCATTATTGAAATCACCTGACTATACATTAGTTTTATTCACAGGGTTCAAGGTAATTATTTAAGCGACTTCTAGAGGTTTTTTCATGACTGAAACCACTTTATTTAATCAAGAGTTTCGCTTAAAAGACAAGCTGGCCAGTGAAATTATTTTATTTTGGCAACAAGGTCTCTTTGCTTCATTTCATGGCGTGAATGCAGTAGAAATTCACTATGCACAATTTATTCATGGGAAGTTGCCTAATGAAAAAGTTGCCCTGACTAAAACTCACTGCCCGACGATTGTCGTTGTCCCCGGTCGTGGAGAAACTTACCTAAAATACCAAGAGCTAATATTTGACTTATACCATCAAGGTTATAATATTTTTATTATCGACCACAGAGGGCAAGGGCTATCAGAACGATTACTGCCCAACATAAACAAAGGTTACGTTGTTAATTTTCAAGACTATGTTGATGATTTAAAACACCTAATTGAACATATTGTTATGAAGGGCAGTCCTATACCACCTTACCTATTAGCACATTCTATGGGAGGGACAATTGCCCTGCGCTATATGCAGGACTCACCTCATGCGATTAAAGCAGCGGTGATATCATCACCCATGTTAGGTTTTTATACTAGCGTTATACCACCACTTATCGCTAAAAAAATAGTTACCGTTAAGCTAGCACTGAATAAGCTCATTAGTAATAATCCTTGGTATTTTTTAGGGCAAAAAGATTATTGTCCCACCTGTTTTTCCAAAAATAAATTGACTCATTCCAGCAAACGTTATCAAGTTTTTATTGATTTATGCAAGCACAATAAAGCAATACAACTTGGGGGTGTCACAACACACTGGATCATGCAGGGAGTTATCGCTCAACAAAATATTTTCGATAAGCTTACTAAGCTTAAAACGCCAATATTATTACTTCAAGCAGGCAGTGATAGTATTGTTTGCCAACAATCTCAAAATAATTTCTGTCGTAAGTTACATGCATTACAACCGCAATCCTGCCCAAAGGGTGAGCCCGTTAGCATTAAGGGTGCCTTTCATGAATTGTTTTTTGAGATAGACGCCTATAGAAATAGGGCAATAACACAGAGTATGGCTTGGTTTAAAGCACATAATTAATAACTTTATTTCACCTGTTTTAGCATCTCACGTTGCACGACTGAACTTGGGTCTTGATGAATAAGTATCTCGCAAGGGGCGAGGGCATTGCAAAGGCTCAGTTCAATTTCATCGCCAATACTGTGCGCCAGCAAGAGTGATAAATCATCCGCCAACTCTAAATGAAATTGAATGATTTTTTTCACCCCAGACTGTCGAGTACGTAGCTCATGAATACCTATGGCTTGATTGTGCGCTAAAACGATTGTTTTTATTTTAGCCAAGTCTGCATCCGTTAATTCAGTATCCATTAACTGAGAAATGCTTTGTACCATTATTTTTCCCGCACCAAAAACAAGGTAGATCGCAACCAATATGGTAAACACACCATCGGCATGCGGCCATACACCTTGACTCAAAAAAATGGCGGCCAAAACACCTAAATTGAGTAGTAAATCTGATTGATAATGTAATGCATCGCCGTTAATAATAATGGAGCCCGTACGCTTTATGACGAACCGCTGAAAGGCAACTAACAGCAATGTTAACGCTATAGATATAATGGTTACCCAAATAGCCACTTCACTCTGCACTATCACTTGTGGGTTAAGAACCCGAGATATGCCACTAAAAACAAGTATGGTCGCTGAGCCAAGTACAAAAGAAGCTTGTACTAACCCAGCTAAACTTTCAGCTTTACCGTGGCCAAAGCTATGTTCTTTATCTGCAGGCGCTAAAGCAAAATGTAAAATCGCTATGCTCATTAACGAAGCAAATAAATCTAAAATAGAATCGGTTGTGGAAGCAAGCATGGCGCTAGAGCCCGTTACTAGCCAAGCATATAATTTAATCACCACTAAGATAAGTGCTGTAGATGTAGACAATATAGCGGCTAATCGCACCCAAAAAGCATAATCAGCCGTTGAGTTTTTTGTAGGCATAACAGTCCTTGGATAAAATTAATAGCTGAAAGTATAACCATGAGCACTGAAAATATAACCATGAGCACTGAAAATAATCAAACCATAGAGTGATTATGCTGCCATTATTTGCCTTGCCTAAAGTCATTTTAATTCCCACTGAAATCCTGCACTTTGATATACTAACAAAAACTTATCAAATGATGATGATTATGCTAGATGTTGTTCTTTTCCAACCACAGATCCCACCGAATACAGGTAATATAATTCGCTTATGCGCCAATTCAGGCTTTCGTTTACATTTAATAGAGCCGCTGGGTTTTGATTTAGAAGATAAAAAATTACGCCGTGCTGGTTTAGACTATCATGAATTTGCCGCGATACAACGCCATGAAAACTTCAATGCCTTCATTGAAAAGGAGCAACCCAAACGGATATTAGCTATTACCACAAAAACCCGTAATTTTTATGGTGATGTCAATTTCAAAGCAGGGGATTATTTATTATTTGGCTCAGAAACAGCAGGATTGCCCGAAGAAGTTCGAGTACAAATCCCTGATGAAGATAAAATTAGAATACCTATGCTAAAAGAAAGTCGAAGCATGAATTTATCAAATGCCGTCGCGGTAATCGTTTACGATGCATGGCGCCAGTTAGGTTTTCCTAACGCGGTATAAAAAGAAAGAAAACCAAATAATAATTAAATAACTGTAAATAAACGGTTGCTCAATTTACAGTTATTCAATGAGTGTATGCTGGTTATTCGAATTTCTTATCGCGAGAAAGTAAATCTGCAGCCGCTAACCTCGCATCCTTGCCACAATAAAGCACTTGATATACCTGTTCAACAATAGGCATTTCTATGCCACGTCGTTGAGCGAGCATATAAACTTCTTTAGTGTTTCTATAACCTTCAACAACCTGACCAATATCAGTAATCGCCTGTTCAACTTCACTGCCCTTGCCTAACGCTAAACCAAACCGACGATTGCGTGATTGATTATCGGTACAGGTCAGCACTAAGTCCCCTAACCCTGCCATCCCCATAAAGGTAGCTGGCTTAGCATTTAACGCTATCCCTAACCGAGTCATTTCAGCGAGACCACGGGTTATTAACGCCGTACGAGCATTGGCTCCAAACCCGATACCATCAGCCATACCTGCGGCAATAGCGATAACATTTTTAACGGCACCACCAAGCTGTACACCAATAAAATCTTTGTTAGAATAAACACGAAAACGTTTTTCACAATGCAATAAATGCGATAAATCAGCAACAAACTCATCATCATCTGAAGACAACGAAATGGCCGTAGGTGAACCCGACGCCATTTCTTTAGCAAAAGTAGGGCCTGACAAAACCGCTAAAGACACCTGTTCGCCAAGAACCGTTCTGGCCACATTTTGCAATAGATCACCCGTTTCTGGATCTAAGCCCTTTGTAGCCCAAGCAATTTTAGCCTTGCTGGTTAACATTGGCTTAATTTTCTTAAGCATGCTCGCAAATGCATGACTTGGCACAACAACTAAAATATTGTCGCTAGCTTGCACTGCTGTAGCTAAATCAGTTTCTAGTACCAACTCTTCAGGAAAAGGACAATCCGAAAGATATTTCTTATTTTCTCTCTCTTGAGTCATTGTCGCAATATGGTTGCTATCGCGCCCCCACAATAAGGTTTTATGGCCATTTCTAGCTAAACAAATGGCTAACGCTGTGCCATAAGAACCTGCACCGAGCACGGTGATTTTTGCCGTTAAAGACATAGTAAACCCTACTTATTTTAAGCTATTGTTATTGTCGGTCGTTACTCTGATTAGTGTTTTTCGCTACTTTGAGGAGCCTTCTCTTTTGCTGCACGCTGTTGTAAATATGAAGCATATAAACCATCAAAGTTTACCGGTGTTAAGTTAAACTGTGGGAAAGAACCACGATTTACGAGACTTGATACCGTTTCACGCACATACGGGAACAATGTTGTTGGGCAGAATGCGCCAATAGTATGAGATAGTTGAGCCTCAGGTAAATTACCAATGGTAAATATACCGGCTTGTTGTACCTCGGCTAAAAAGGCGGTTTTACCTTCTACTGTCGCAGTAACTGTTACAGAGAGCACTACTTCATAGGTATTATCACCTAACTTAGTTGAGCGCGTATCAATATCTAACTTGATTTCTGGCTTCCATTCTAACTGAAATACTGCCGGAGAATTAGGGGTTTCAAAGGAAACATCTTTAATGTAAATACGTTGAATGGCAAACTCTGGGGATTCTTTTGCTGTTTCACTCTTTACTACTTCTTTCTTTTCTACTTCATTTTCTTCAGCCATGATTGGCTCCTATAGTATAGTTTTAATTAAACTTCGTTTAAATTCGTCTTTAAAAGTGCGTCTAATTGATCCTTTTGTTCTAAGGCGACCAATTGATCACAACCACCAATATGCACATCATTAATAAATATTTGTGGTACGGTATAAGCACCATGACTGCGTTTAATCATGGTGCTTCGCATCGCGGCATTACCGTCAATCTTAATTTCAATATAATCAACAGATTTACCCTTTAATAAGGTAATAGCGTGAGTACAGTAGGGGCAATATCCCTTGGTATATATTTCAACCTTTGCCATTTTATTCGCTCTTTATTACTCGATTAATAAATACACAAGTCGCCATAATGGCACTACTTTGCTACCGGTAAGCCTGCACCAGTCCAGCTATTCATCCCACCCTTAAGTACACTGACTCGCGTAAAACCACCTTTATGTAAATCAGTAGCAATTTTCGCAGCGTTTATACCCGCGGTACATACTACAATGATGGGTTTGTCTTTGTGTTTTTCAAGACTAGCAAAGCCATTTTTGCTGATTTTCTCACTTGATAGGTTTATTGCATCAAGAATATGAGCCGCTTTGAATTCTTTTTCTTTGCGAACATCAAGCGCTACACCTTCTTCCCTGTTCATCAAAAAAGTTAAATCTTGCGTGCTAATTTGTTTAATCGGCGACATTTTCATTCTAATAGTCGTGACTATTATCATAACGAATAAGGCAACCCAAACTGCACTTAGCATGCCATTGTTACTTGCAAAAGCAATTAATTGTTCCATAAATAAAGACCATTTTTTATCAAATTTAGAATCGGGTCATTATACTCAAACCAATTAGAATTGCGAGCATATACCGCACACAAGAAGTTAGTAATGAAGTATGGAACATTTCTATATGAAATCCTTAGTGAATAACGCCTGCTGAGGGTGTACAATACTGCTTATAGCATATTGAATAAACTAAGCAAAACACACTAAAATTTAAAGAGGAAAATAATGGCTAATAAAAAATCGACAGTATTGATGATTCTAGATGGTTGGGGATACAGAGAAGAAACAAGCTCAAACGCGATTCATCAAGCGAATACGCCAGTATTAGACGGTTTAAAGGCCAATTACCCCAATATGCTTATTGATACTTCAGGCATGGCTGTTGGTCTACCCGAAGGACAAATGGGTAACTCTGAAGTAGGTCATGTCAATTTAGGTGCTGGTCGCGTGGTTTATCAAGATTTTACGCGCATCACTAAATCAATTGCAGAAGGTGACTTTATTGAGAACCCCGTACTGTGTAAAGCTGTAGATAACGCCGCATCAAACAATAATGCCGTGCATATTTTTGGTTTACTTTCTCCTGGTGGTGTCCACAGTCACGAAGAACATATCTTTGCTATGATGGAGCTGGCCAAAAATCGCGGTGCTAAAAAAGTTTACTTACACGCCTTTTTAGATGGTCGAGATACCCCACCACGCAGTGCTAAAGCCTCTTTAGAAAAAGCACAACAAAAATTCTCAGAACTCTTTAAAGCATCGGATGCAGGTGAAGGGCAAATAGCATCAGTTATTGGTCGCTATTATGCAATGGATAGAGATCAGCGTTGGGATCGTGTTGAACAAGCCTATAATGTCATGGTTAGCGGTGCAGGAAAACATCAATATAGCTCTGCTGTAGAGGCACTTAACGCTGCTTATGAGCGTGATGAAAATGATGAGTTTGTTGGTGCAAGTGCTATAACAACGCCATCAGGTGAAATCATCAAGGTAAATGATGGTGATGCATTAATTTTTATGAATTTTAGAGCGGATCGAGCACGTCAATTTAGCCGTTGTTTTACCGAAGATAACTTTGATGGTTTTAAACGAAAAATCACGCCAGCCATAAGTGATTTTGTCATGCTTACCCAATATTCTGCTGAGATTAAAGCGCCTTCTGCTTTTGCGCCAGCGTCACTCAATAATGTTATGGGTGAGTGGTTAGCGAAACATGATAAAACACAATTGCGTATTTCTGAAACGGAAAAGTATGCTCATGTTACCTTTTTCTTTAGTGGTGGCAAAGAAGATACCTTTGTTGGTGAAGAGCGTATTTTAGTCCCTTCACCTGATGTGGCAACATACGACTTACAGCCTGAAATGAATTCAACCTTACTTACCGATAAACTGGTTGGTGCCATTGAGAGTGGTAAATATGATTTTATAGTCTGTAATTACCCTAATGGCGATATGGTTGGCCATACGGGCAATCTTGAAGCGGCAATCAAAGCTTGTGAAGCCGTAGATACTTGTGTTGGTCGTGTGGTTAAAGCGCTAAAAGAGAACGACGGTGAATGTTTTATTACCGCCGATCACGGCAATGCGGAACAAATGGAAGACCCCATAACAGGGCAAGCACATACAGCACATACCTGTGAGCCCGTGCCCCTTATTTATGTAGGACGCAAAGCGACACCAGCAGCCTCGGGCACCCTAAGTGATATTTCACCCAGTTTATTACACTTAATGGGCATGGAGCAGCCTGAAGAAATGACGGGCTCAATCTTAATGCAGTTAGCGAAATAAGTAAGGCTATACCAATGCCAACCAGATTTTCTAAAGGGAAGTTAAGTAAACTGACTGGGTATGCACTGGGTAAACAAGTGATATTAAACCAATTAGCTAAGTGATATATTAACTTTTGATGTATTACTATTAGCGATGATGAGATTGTTTATCCACACCTATTTATCACATAAGAGCCTTCAGCTTAAGGTCATAGCAAGCTTAGTTATTTTAAGCTTGCTATTTGCCTTTCCTTTGCAAGCCAAGCCAGATAACGAATCAGCTCAACAACAAAATCGCGAAAAACTGAGTGACGTGCAACAAGCCATTGCTGAGCAAGAATCAAACATTTTTGACACCAATAAACAACGAAGTCATTTAGAAAAACAACTCAAAGTGGATGACTTGGCAATTGCTAAAGTTGCCAAAGCCATCAATAAAATCGAATTGAACTTACGTACTACACAAGAAAAAATAAGCGTATTAGCCGCAGAAAAGAAAATGCTGACGATCGCTAAAAAAAGACAAGAAAAATTATTAGCACAACAATTAAGGTCAGCCTATACCACAGGCCAGCACGATTATCTTAAGTTGCTACTGAACCAAGATCAAAGTGAAAAAATTCAGCGTGCCATCAGTTATTATCAATATTTAAATAAAGCAAGAACCAAAGAGATTGACGCCTTTCAGTCAACCATCGAAAAATTATTGCAAGTAAGCATTGACCATCAAACACAAGTTGCCTATTTAAATCAACTCAAAGAAGATCAATTGCACCAAGGTGCTGAATTTAAAGCCAATAAAGCACAACGAAATAAAACGTTAAATAAATTGAGTACTGAACTACTTTCAAGCCAACAAAAATTAAACAAACTGAAGGCTGAAGAGAATAACTTAAATCAAGCATTACATAAATTAAGCGCTATTTTACAAGCAGAAATTGACTTATCTGGCTTAAGTAAATTAAAAAACAAATTATTTTGGCCTGTTAAAGGGCGAATACTACATCGTTTTGGCACGAGAAAACAAGGTTACCTCAAATGGAAAGGTGTCTTAATTAGTGCGCCGATTAGCCGCCAAGTACAAGCCATTCACAATGGAACGGTATTATTTTCAGATTGGCTTAAAGGCTATGGCTTATTAACAGTTATTGATCATGGTAATGATTATATGAGTCTTTACGCACATAACCAAACCCTATTAAAGTCAGTTGGTGATCGTGTAGAAACAGGCGAGCCGATCGCCTTAATTGGACAAAGTGGCGGCTTAGCACAGCCGGGGCTATATTTTGAAATTCGACATCAGGGAAAAGTATTAAATCCTAAACTTTGGTGTAAGTAAACGCCTTAAATTGAAATGGCTCAAGCCCCCTGAAACAGGAATTTTGATTGGTGACGGGGGTAATACCTTATATTTTTATGAAATTAACGACTATGCTCTGATCCTTATAACCCTCTGCTAAAGGCTTCCCTACAAACATGTCAATGCGTGTCTTCTTCATTATTTCCCTTACGTTAACCTGTTACAACATTAATGCTCAAACTACCCGTGTTGCCATTGTTATCGATGATATGGGTTACCGCTATACCGATAAAAAAGCCTTAACCTTACCGGGTGAAATTACCTACTCTTTTTTACCTCATACCACCTATGGCAAAAAACTTGCTATACAAGCGAAGAAAGCAAATCACGATATTTTGATTCATATACCCATGGAGTCTGAAAATAGAAAATATTTAGGTCCGGGGGCTTTAACGAGTGACATGAACGAACAAGAAATTAGGCAAAGCTTAACTAAATCTTTTGCAGAGATCCCCTTTGCTATTGGCATGAATAATCATATGGGTAGTTATCTCACGCAACTTTATCAACCAATGGCTTGGACCATGATATTTTTAAAACAAAATAACTTGTTCTTTTTGGACAGTAAAACGAGCCTGAAGTCAAAAGCAAAGCAAGCAGCTATTGACTATAATGTCCCCGTAAAAACCAGGCACATTTTCTTAGATAATGAGTTAACTGAAAGCTATATCAATGAGCAATTTTTAAAGTTAGTGAGGTTTTCTCAGCAACATCAAACAGCGATTGCTATCGCCCATCCTCACCCAGAAACAATAACGATGTTAAATAAGCTCATTCCCACATTAGCATCACATCATATTGAATTAGTGCCCTTATCAAGTTTATATTCAGTCACCGACATCAAGAATGTGGCCAGAATGAGTAACGACTAAAGTTTAATATTATTTTCTCGAAGTACTTGATGCAAAAACTTCACGGGTATCGCATAAGTAATACCACTCGGATTACTGATACTGCCTTCTTTCGTGCTCTGCACAAAAATTTTGTTGATTATACCAACCACTTTACCTGTTTTCATATCATACATAGCACTACCGCTATTACCCGGATAAGCCGTAGCGTCAAGTTGATACACTAGATAAGGGTTTTTCATACGCTGCAGCATTTTCAGGCTAATTTGTTTACTCGAAACAGCGGGAATTACCGTGGGTGTAATACTGGCAATAATCCCTCGGTGAGTTACTGGATATAAGCCCAAAATTCCGCCTATGGGGAAACCCGTAAACGCTATCGCTTTGCCATCAGGGTGTAAGACTTCATTGTCTAAAATCATGGCCGGCAAGGCAGAGCCTGATACTTTTAAAATGGCTAAGTCATATAAACTAGAGGTGGCGATAATTTCAGCTTTTCTCACCGTTGCATCCTTACCCGAGCCAATAAACACCGCTATTTTTTGCAATAAATTATCGTTGAGTAACGAGGGTAATACGTGGGCATTCGTGACAATATATTGTCCATTACCTATGACAAAGCCAGTGCCATGTAAAATGTTTTGTGGCTGACTGGTGGGTGTGTGTACGCCTACCCCCACCACGGATGGTTTTATTTTGGCGACAACATCAACGAAGTCAGCTTTAGTATCAGGCATGAACAACAAAGAAAAAAAGACGAGTACGTACATATAAACTGGCATGGCGTGTCCAACGTTAAGAAAGTGTTATACCAATCTCACTCACTCTGTGATCATTTTTACTGGTTAAAGTAAGTCACCTAATGAATAGAACGGGTAATATTTATTATTTGATAACAAAGAGTACTCAAAACGATGCTGCCAATAAAATGATAAGTATTTAATGGCTCTGCTTGCCTAGACAATGCTTTCACCGTCATAATGGTAGTGTAAATAAAGACCTATATCAAATTTTCAGGATGATAAATGATTGCCTTTGTTCATGAGCTTATAAGCCATAGCGCACAATGTACTCCCGATGCCATTGCGCTGCAAATAAAAGAGACACAACTAAGTTATGCTCAACTTAACAAAAAGATCATTCGTGTTGCTCAGTGCTACACCTCACTTGGCCTTTCAGCGGGAGATAGAGTCGGAGTTTACTTAGCAAAAAATCAAGAAAATGTACAAAGCATGTTTGCATGCTCGCTACTGGGTGCGGTATTTGTGCCCATCAACCCCGTATTAAAAGCTCAGCAAGCTCACTATATTGCTAATGATTGTCAAATAAAGGTGTTTATCACCAATCATTCAAGATTCATGACACTCAAACCTTACTTAGCAACGTTAACGCAATTAAGCACGATTATTGTCATTGATGCTAACGAAGAGGAGTTATTAGCCGTATCCCCTTCAAGCGCTGTAAACGTCATGACTTGGTTGTCATTTATCGCTCAACACAGTGAATTACCCGACACAATCTGTCAAACCACTCCCCGCCAAAGCGCAATAACACCTGACAGTCTGGCGGCAATTTTATATACCTCTGGCAGCACGGGGCAACCCAAAGGCATTATGCTGAGCCATACAAATATTGTCCTAGGAGCAAAATCTGTCAGTCAGTATTTACAACTAACCGCTGATGATAAAATTCTTGCCCTACTGCCCTTAAGTTTTGATTATGGCTTAAATCAATTAACCAGTTGTTTTCTTATCGGGGCAAAATGCGTATTGCTTGATTACCTGCTAGCCAACGATGTCATTAAAGCGATTTCCCGCTATAAAATTACGGGTTTAGCGGCAGTCCCCCCTTTATGGATACAACTCACTAAAGTCAAGTGGCCAATCGCTGCAGCGTCTTCAATACGCTATTTTACCAACTCAGGGGGAGTACTACCTTTAGCAACCCTAGCAGCATTGCGAGAAAATATGCCCACAGCAAAAGCGTACCTTATGTACGGTTTAACCGAGGCTTTTCGCTCTACTTTTTTATCGCCTGATGAAATAGACAACAGACCCAACTCAATAGGGAAGGCGATCCCTCATAGCGAAATTCTTATTTTACGGGAAGATGGTCATTGCTGCGATGTTGATGAAGTCGGAGAGTTGGTTCATATAGGTCCATTAGTGGCCTTAGGTTATTGGCAAAATACAGTGGCGACAACAGAGCGATTTAAACGAACACCTAAACAAGCAATAAATGCACAAAACACCTCACTTGCCGTATTTTCAGGGGACTTTGTTAAGCAAGATGCTGACGGTTTTCTTTACTTTGTTGCGAGAAAGGATGCCATGATTAAGACTTCAGGTTATCGTGTTAGCCCTAACGAGTTAGAATCAGTACTCTTACAGATACCGCAAGTTGATGAGGTAGCCGTTATTGCAAGCCCCTCTATCGAGTTAGGACAAGCAATAATTGCACTGATTGTAACGTCAAGTCACGATAAGCAATCTAAGGTAAGACTAGATATTATTAAGCATTGTCAGCTCAACATTCCTAACTATATGATACCCAAAAACCTTGTGTTTTTAAGCGCCTTGCCGCGTAACGCTAACGGTAAAGTAGATTCAAAATTATTAACTGACCACTACAACAAAACACATAACCTCATTTAATGGCATGATACTGGTAACCGTATTATCGGCAACAACATAAAAAAAATAACAACATGAAACGAGCAACAACATGACACAAGCAACCACATATTTAGCAACCTCACTTAAAGACTCCCTGCCCACGAGTAACGAATTAACTGTCGGCAATAAACCTTTAAGCCAAATAGAAAAGCTCGTTTCAACGACACCGTTTTATGCTTATGATCGCCAACTTATTATCAATAGGGTCAAACAATTAATACAGACATTGCCAACAGAAATATCAGTACATTACGCAATTAAAGCAAACCCTTACCCCAGTTTGGTACACCTGATGGCAGAGCAAGTATCAGGCTTTGATGTTGCCTCAAAAAAAGAGATGTTATTAGCACTTCAAACGGGCATGTCGGCAAAGCACATTAGCTTTGCAGGGCCGGGTAAAACCATTGAGGATATTGAAGCGGCAATTATTGCTGGCATAACCCTGCATGTGGAGTCTGTCGGCGAAATTTCCAGAGTTGAAAGTGCGGCAATGTTATTAAAGATAAAAGCGAATATCGCTATCCGAGTGAACCCTGTCTTCGAGCTGAAATCTTCTGGCATGAAAATGTCTGGTGGCGCAAAGCCTTTTGGTATTGATGAGGAACAAGTCCCTCAAATACTTAGAACACTCAATTTAGAGCAAATAAACCTACGCGGTTTCCATATTTTTTCTGGCTCGCAAAACCTTAATGCCGACGCCATTATTTCAGCACAGCAACAAACCTTTGCTCTAGCAGAAAAACTCGTCGAGTTATCAAAGCAGACAATGAAAAGAAAAATAGACTACCTTAATATTGGCGGTGGCTTTGGAATACCGTATTTTTCTCATGAAAAAGCATTAGATATCACCCGCATTACCGATAACTTGCAAGCACTTATCAAGCAATATAAAACAATGGTTAACGGTATAGCCTTGATTCTTGAGTTAGGACGATACCTCGTCGCCGAAGCGGGTATTTATGTCTGTAAAGTGGTTGATAAAAAAACCTCTCGTGGCTCAACTTATTTAGTCTGTGACGGGGGCTTGCATCATCACCTCGCTAATTCAGGTAACTTTGGTCAAGTCATTAGAAAGAATTTTCCGGTTGCCATTGGTAACAAGCTGCATGAAAAAGAGCAGGAACAAGTCACTATTGTCGGCCCTCTTTGCACACCGCTTGATATTTTAGCTGAAAAGATAATGTTATCAAAAGCAAGTTATGGTGATTATGTCGTTATCTTTCAATCAGGTGCCTATGGCGCATCAGCGAGTCCTAAGGACTTTCTTAGTCAGCCTCAACTCAGTGAAATATTACTTTAACACGCATATTTTACTTACTCTCATGTCGCCCATATTGTGCTAAGTGCTCACTTATACCAAGCCCTCTACTATGTGAACTTTTTTCCTACGCTTAAAGTAGATCACTTAATTAATGGCCGGCTGTTATTTTTGCAAGAGAGTCTTTCAGCAAGTTCATCGGGTTAATAATCAATACTTATTTGATATGAACTAAATTTACGCATATTGATAACACCTTTATCGAAAATTAAATATTGACCTTTAATACCTAACAATACCCCCGTAACGGTTTCAGTTTTATCAAAATTAAATGAGCTAATTTTAGTCAGGTACTCAGTCACGGGGTAGTGGATCTCTTGTACCTTAGCATCTAATTCTATTATCGAATCTTGACCAAACTGAAGACGAATTTCAGCCAATCGTTCCCCAATGATGGGCATTAATTCTTTTGCTTTAGCTTTTAAATCTATTGGCTCAGGTTGACCTTTTAGCATGACTCGCCAATTGGTTTTATCACTAATAAATTCACTAAGGGCTGTTTCTACAAGCCCTGATTGCAAGCGAGTACTTACTTTAAATAGCGGGAGCGCTTGGCAAGCGCCCTGATCAATCCAACGGGTTGGTAATTGCGTATGGCGAGTTATTCCCACTTTCAAACCTGAGCTATTTGCCAAATAAACATAATGATCAACCATACAATGGCTTTCACCCCATGCTGGCTCTCGGCAGGTACCAAGATGAAAATGACATGTCTCAGGTTTCATAATACATAAATCACACTGAGCAAGTTTACGCATACAGGGATAACAATACCCCTGAGAATAACTTTTTTTAGTACGTTTGCCACAGTGTTTGCAGGCAATAGTGCCTGAAAAATGTAAACTTATTTTTTTACCTATTAAAGGGTTTAACTCAATACTTTGCTTCGTTCCATCATCGTTAAGGCTAAGCAAAGGCAGTTGATATTGAACATTATTATTTTGATCCAGTTGTGCGGTCAGCTTTGCTACTGAACCTACGTCACTCATTGGCATAGCTACTCTCTATTTTATCAGGGCGTTAGGTTTTCATTCATTTATATATATAGATTAAGTAGAGGCTGTTGATCTTTCGAGATTTTTTTGCAGCGAATTGTTGGGTATTTATACAAGGCAGAGCCTTTTTATGTGGTTATTCCACATAAAAAGGTGATAACGCCGTAAAATGACCAACAAACGCTGTCTGAAAGATTCGGCTAAAAGCGTTTTTTTCATTGTTGAGTCGTGTTTGCGTAGAATGACTAGGCTACACGCGACTCGCCGCGAATAAAACGCTTTTAGTTCGAACAAAATTTAACCGCGAAAGATCAACAACCCCTAGCCTTATTGTAACCAATTTGGCACTTAATTTTTATTAAATAGCCCTTGTAAAGGAGGCGTTATGCTCAAGTATGAAAATCGTAACATCAGTAATTTAACTCGAGAAACATATGCCATGGTTTTAGCGGGAGGGAGAGGTTCCCGCTTATACGAGCTTACCGATAGACGCGCAAAACCAGCCGTTTATTTTGGTGGTAAGTTTAGGATCATTGATTTTCCATTGTCTAACTGTATCAATTCCGGTATTAAAAAAATAGGCATAGCTACTCAGTATAAATCTCACTCACTCATACGGCATGTTATCCGTGGCTGGGGGCACTTTAGAAAAGAATTAGGTGAGTCAATTGAAATCTTACCCGCATCACAGCAAAATGGTAACGGTTGGTATGTTGGGACGGCCGATGCCGTTTTTCAAAATATGAATATTATCAAAAGTGAAATGCCAAAATATGTGATGATTTTATCAGGCGATCACGTTTATCGAATGGATTACGGGCCATTATTGGCGGCTCATGTAGCGAGCGGTGCGGACATGACGGTATGCTGTACTGAAGTGCCTGTGGCAGAAGCTGCAGGAGCATTTGGGGTGATGACCGCAGATGAAAACAGTCGTATTTATCGATTCGATGAAAAACCGGCAAAGCCTGGCGAAATTCCCGGTAAAGCGGGTATCACCTTAGCTTCTATGGGCAACTACGTTTTTAACACCGAATTTTTGTTTGAACAATTGATAAAAGATGCCGAACAAGACGGTTCAAGTCATGATTTTGGTAACGATATTATTCCAAAAATAATTAAATCGCATAAGGTATATGCTTTTCCGTTTACCGATCCAGATTCCATCCGTCAACCCTATTGGCGCGATGTAGGCACGCTTGATTCGTTTTGGGAAGCAAATATGGAATTAGTTTCTGCTGAGCCAGAGCTAGATATGTACGATAAAAACTGGCCTATTTGGACCTATCAAGAGCAAACCGCACCGGCAAAATTTATTTACGACCAAGATCACCGACGAGGTATGGCAATTGATTCAACGGTATCCGGTGGCGTGGTTGTTTCTGGTTCAACGGTGAAGCGATCCTTGTTGTTTTCGAAAATCCGGGTAAATTCATATTGCCATATTGAAGAATCAGTTATTTTACCTAGGGTGAATATTGGTAGATGTTGTAAAGTGATCAAAGCTATTGTTGATAGCGGCTGCCAAATACCTGATGGTATGGAAATTGGTGTAGATCACGATCAAGATCGACAAAATGGCTTTAGGGTAACCGATAAAGGTGTAGTGTTGGTAACTCGTACTATGCTCATTGACCTAGCAGCACGGTAATACGCATTACTCATTTGTCATTGAGTCATCTTGTTTTGAAAGAAAACAACAAAGTTAATTGGGAAAGCGCCATGAATAACCTAGCAAAAAACTTGTTAGATAACGAAGAAGTCACCGCAATAATTAATGCGAAACATCAAGATATTTTCTCTGTATTGGGTATGCATAAACACCCAACTGACAACGGTATAATTGTTAGATCGTTTTACCCTGAGGCATTAAGCGTTGAGGTTATGGATAGCAAAAATAACAAATTAGTGGCGTTACTTAATTTAGTTGATCCGACAGGACTTTTTGAAGGTAAATTAGGGCGACGACGAAATTTGTTCAACTATCGTTTACGCGTATCCTATCAAGATGAAATCTTGATAGTAGACGACCCATACAGCTATCCTTCGCTGATAAATAATGAAGATCTTTATCTTTTTTGTGAAGGTACCCACGAAAAAGTATATCGATGGATGGGGGCTCATGAGCGTGAAGTTAATAATGTAAAAGGAACTCATTTTGTATTATGGGCACCTAATGCTTCTCGTGTATCAGTAGTGGGTGATTTCAACTTTTGGGATGGTCGACATCATGTCATGCGCAAACATCCTGCGGCGGGTGTATGGGAAATTTTCCTACCGAATGTAGCAGCAAACGCTAGTTATAAATTTGAAATCGCCGATGAAAAGGGTCAACTACTGCCATTAAAAGCAGACCCGTATGCTTTTTCTATGCAACTGGCTCCTGAAACGGCATCTAAAGTCATTCATAACAGTGTGTATCAATGGCAAGATGAGCAGTGGATGAATGAACGCGCCACTTCATCGAATCATTATCATGGTCCTGTTTCCATTTACGAGGTGCATTTAGGTTCTTGGAAAAGACACACAGAAAATACATATGATGCGACACACTCTCCGAGTTATTTAAACTACCGTGAATTAGCGGAGCAGTTAGTACCTTATGTTGTAGAAATGGGCTTCACGCATCTTCAACTTATGCCAGTAAGTGAATTTCCTTTTGAAGGGTCATGGGGTTATCAACCGATTGGACTCTTTGCACCTACCACACGTTTTGGTAGTAGCGATGATTTTAAATATTTTGTTGATTGCTGTCACAGCGCTGGCATTGGTTTATTACTTGATTGGGTTCCCGGACATTTTCCTACTGATGAACATGGTATCGGAAAGTTGGATGGTTCTTGCCTGTATGAGCACGAAGATATCCGCAAAGGTTTCCACCCAGATTGGAAAACCCTAATTTATAACTATGGTCGTTCAGAAGTACAAAGCTATTTAATAAGTAATGCCATTTATTGGCTAGATCAATTTCATATCGATGGCTTACGCGTTGATGCTGTAGCCTCAATGTTGTATTTAGATTACAGCAGAGAAGCCGGAGAGTGGTTGCCTAATATTCATGGTGGTCGAGAAAATTTAGAAGCCATTGAATTATTACAACAAGTGAATAGCCGTGCTTATTTTAAGCATCCCGGCGTAATGATGATTGCCGAAGACTCAACCGCTTGGCCGGGCGTATCTAAACCGGTCGATGGCGGAGGCTTAGGCTTTGGCTTTAAATGGAACATGGGCTGGATGAATGATACGTTAAAATATATGGAACGTGATCCTATTCATCGTCAATATCATCATAACGAAATGACATTTGGTTTAGTGTACGCCTTTAGTGAAAGTTTTGTTTTACCTTTGAGTCATGACGAAGTGGTTCATGGTAAAGGTTCATTACTGAATAAAATGCCCGGCGACGATTGGCAAAAATTTGCTAATTTGCGCGCGTATTATGGTTTTATGTGGACGCATCCGGGTAAAAAACTATTGTTTATGGGTGGTGAGTTTGCTCAACGTGACGAGTGGAATCATGATCAAAGTTTAGATTGGCATTTGCTTGAGCAAGACCGTCATAAGGGTGTTCAAGCGTTAATAAAAGACCTTAATCACACCTATCGAAATATTCCAGCTTTATATGAACTTGACTGTGATAGCCGCGGGTTTGAATGGTTAGACTCGCAAAATAGTGAACAATCAATATTGGTTTACTTACGACAAGGCAAAGCAGGAACTGCACCCGCCTTGATTGTGGTGAACCTTACACCAACAAGTTACCAAAACTACCGTGTTGGCGTGCCTTTGTCAGGTTATTACCGAGAATGTTTAAACACTGATAGCAGTAAATACGGTGGTAGTAATGTCGGTAATAGTGGTGGTGTGTGCTCTCAAAATGAGGCATATGCGGGTCAAGCTAACCAACTTACCCTGTCTATTCCTCCATTGGCGACAATGATATTTGAATGGCAAGAAAACGAATAGGCTATCGTAAGTATTTAATTGTAGGCAATAATTATTTTTAAGGCGATGTAGTAAAGAAAAATTCGGTACCGACTCTGACCATGTCCGATAAAAAAATGGCTGATGGGCGGTACTCTTTTGGCTTAATTTAACATGCCTATGCACTTGGCTCAGTATCGTCATCCCCGTGGTATTTTAATTGCAGTATGGTCGTGATTATTTTACTCCTCACTATTACAAGTCAGTAGACAGTACCAATGCACAAGAGATGATTTTCAATATATAATCAAGAAAAATATAAGAGATAATGAAAGGTGTAGAAATGAAAATATTAATGGCTGCAGCAGAAAATGATGCTTTACCGCGTGGTAAGGTTGGTGGTATTGGTGATGTCGTACGAGATATTCCGCTTGCTTTAGCCCAAATTGATCAAGAGGTTGATGTGGTGATGCCTGGATACGGCAGTTTCTCTAAGCTTTCAGGTGCCCAACATATTACTTCATTGGATGTGATGTTTGGTGGACAATGGCAATCCGTTGATATTTTCAAAATTTCATTAGAACATTCGCCGAAAAAATCATCAAACAAGGTCACTCAATGGGTAATAGAACATCCTCTTTTTGCTATAGGTGGGATAGGTAAAATTTACTGTAATGATCCTAACGATAGACCTTTTGCATCTGACGCAACCAAGTTCGCTTTATTCAGTGCCGCTGTCGCTAAAGCCATTATTAGTGATGTTTTTGGAAAAATTGATGTAATACATTTACATGACTGGCATACCGCCATGGTGTTAGTATTGCGAGCTTATGATCCTGAGTATCAGCAACTAAAAGCAATTAAAACCGTCTACACCATTCACAATTTGGCGTTACAAGGCATCAGACCAATCGATGGCGATGAATCGTCGTTAAAGGCTTGGTTTCCCTACTTGCCTTTCGATGATAACCAAATTAACGACCCCCGTTATCATAATTGCTATAACTCTATGCGCTCTGGTATTAACCTATCAGATAAAGTACATGCAGTTTCACCCACCTATGCAAAAGAAATATTATGCCCCAGCAATGTCGAACATGGCTATTTTGGCGGTGAAGGGTTAGAAAGTGATTTACGTTATGCCGCTGATAAAGGGCGGTTGCACGGCATATTGAATGGTTGTGAATATCACGATAAAGTTAATGTTCGTCTCAATTTAAATGACTTAATGAAACTCTCTGAAAAAGAAGTCCTTAAATGGATAGCAGATAAGCCTTTAGTTGATAACGCGCATTTAATCTCGATAACGCGAATAAAGCAACTTGCGAATAAAAAATATAAAAAACAACCTTTAGTATTGACTTCAGTTGGACGGATCACCGATCAAAAAGTTCGCCTTTTTCAACAAGTGATGCCGAATGGGGAAACAGCATTAGAGCACTTATTAAATATATTGCATGATGATGGTGTTTTTATCTTATTAGGCAGTGGAGATAATAAAATAGAAGACTTTTTAACACACATAGCGTCAACAAAAAGTAATTTTATTTTTCTAAAAGGTTACTCAGAAACGTTATCAGAAAGTATGTACAAATCGGGTGATTTATTCTTAATGCCTAGCTCATTTGAACCTTGTGGTATCAGTCAAATGTTGTCAATGAGAGCTGGGCAGCCATGCTTAGCACATAGTGTCGGTGGTTTAAGTGACACTATCATCCATAATCAAAACGGTTTTACTTTTAATGGCGACACTCCTCTACAACAAGCTGAAAATATGCTTAGCTGTTTTCAGTCAGTATTAGCGATAAAACAAAGAAAGCCCAATGATTGGAATACAATCTCAACCAATGCCTTAAAATCAAGATATTTATGGAGTGACGTTGCAAAGGATTACATTAAATATTTATATAACCATTGAGCATTAGGTAAAGTTTTGGGTACAAATAAATAACAGCATTTAAATGAGAAGGACAGCTCTATGCTCAATTGATACAGCATCATTAAATTAGACCAACATACTGATTTTGTTCATCAAAGGGATGAACTGTATAAATATGCGTGAAGCTTTTCGGTAGAAAAACATATTGCCTTTTATTAAGTAAAGAGGTCAAGTCAGAGATAACGGTATGGATATTCGCCTTCAATCAATAAAGGCTGAAACATGGCTCTTTAGTACGAATACATGTGTCTATTACCATTGAAAAATTAACGGGGTATGCTGTCAATAAAAAGTTGAGAGAGCAATGTCGGTACTATCTTTCCTTCATCCAGAAACTGAATACCTACACTAACAGTACCCATGTCATTACAACTGTTACATACACGAGCAGGAATTTTCACTTCACCACCTGCTGGGCTTTGTAAGCAAACCAAAACATCAACTTTATTGACCTTGGTGTTGGCACTGTTAGTTTTAAAGAAAAAACCACAACCTTTAGCTGAGATATCACCAATGATACCGCTAATTTGTGTGGTTTTATTGCTAACTATATCTTTTAGCATTATGACTGCTGGCAAATGAATACTACTTCTTTGCTGTTGACGTAACTGAAGATTTTCAATCTTTTTAGGGTATTCAATATAAATAAGTTTTTCAGGGTATTGGGTGGTATGTCTAATGGCAGAGCGAAAAGCAAAACACTCACCTTTATTGCCTTCCATTAAGTAACGAACAATTATTAAGTTCCCCACTAGGAATACATCTTTATATTCAGAGACATTCTTTACTTTTGGATACTTTAGAATTATGTATTTACCTAATTCATAACCAACCAAGGGCAGTTTTAATCGTATAGACACAGGGTGATTAACTTGCAGGTCTAGGCTCTTACCCGGCTGCAATTCAAGAAGTTGACTATATTCTTCTGTACTTTTTTCTGACATAAATTTTTGTACATATGTCCATTGATTTTAATCATTATAATAACAAAGAGCTTCAAAGGTACAACGATCATTGTAAAATAAGGCTGTTTTTCGTTTTTAGATAGAACTTTCAGGCTAAAAGTAGCCCAAAGTAACAGTATAAGGCTTAGGGAAGGCTTAAAACTATGCCAATGTAAAGCTAGCGGTTAACACTTTAACCTCTTTAGCGATATCCTAAACTATTTTACTCTCACTTTCTTGCCCACACTATTTAACCCCAAGCATGCCATTTTCGCGCACCTTGATACTTTTCAGTAACCCAATCACAATATCCGTGCCGCCCAACGGCGCAAACCCAGGGTGATCCTTCGCCTCAATAGCGCCGCTTATCTCTATATGTGCCCGCGATACACTGTCCGTTTCGGTGTCAGTACTCACCCAGCGAAACTCTCGCTGTGCTGACGAGTACTTCCCGTCACTGATAAATAAGCGTCCCTTACGCCCTGCAACGGTCTCGGCTACCAAAAAAGGCTACAAGCCCAGAATTGCGGCTGAGCGCGCGCTGTAAAGGCTCTTCCCTGCCTTTCTGGTACACGCCCACATCAATAACGTTGACTTTTTACCATTATAAAACTTAATGAAATAACTTTCGAGAATGGGGGTAAGCTATTGGTACGTACACTCACGGCTTAAACAGACACCCGGCAAACGGTGTGGCCAAGGGCATACACCACTTGACTAGCATGGTAACGCATGACTTTAAGGTGCTCCTTAAACTGCTGCTGATAATATTTATTGCTGTACTCAAAATTCCCTCTACCTGCACCAGAGCTAATGAAAATCCCCAACTTATGCTCGGGGTAGTCGTGAAAGAAAGAGATCTTAAAGTCACGCCATGATTCCAAATCTACACCACCCCTTTCTGTCGGGGCTAAATACCAAGGTTTTAACCGCACTGTCCAGCTCTTTAAACATAGACTTGGTGGGATAAAATTCATCATTATCTAAACGCTCAGCTTCCACATAGGCTTGCCAACGTTCAATGCGGTCATCCCCCTCGCTGTGGTCATTTTCGGCATACAAACTTAACCTGATATCATTTACAGCAAATGAGCCTTTGATTTGCACCATATCAACGGGTAAGTCCACTTGGAATGCTAATGGATATATAGCAACATCAACCAATGATGACTTTATTATTTTACCTATAGTTCAATAGCATACGAGAACCAGGTGCAAGCAGGATACCAACAGATTAAAGATAAACACAAACTAGTCGGTTACCACTCTCTCTTTTTAAACAGATTTTGGCTACGCCATACATACCTTATTTACACTAAAATCAAATAAAATCATTGAAACGACAATAAAGAACCCTATATCATTGAATATCTTCGAGGAGTATTTTTTCATGTGGCGTAAATTAACAGTAATGTTATTTTTATTCGTATTGGCTCAAACAGCTAATGCTTTGCCGATCTCTGAAATGCTTCATGATGAATCTTCAAAGCCTATATCCACCTATCAAATTGAACAGCCAAAAACTTCAGTTTTTGACCATGATGAATCGGAAGATTCATTTAATTTACCAAGATTTAATAGATTTAGCCTTTCACTATTTTCTACAGAAATACAAACAACACCAAACTATGTACTAGTGATAGAGTTTTTTAAAATTAAACTGACGGCTGGATTATTTAAACATTTGGCTAATCCACCATTAGTGATCTCTTGGTTTGAAAAATTAAGCCATAGAACTAACTCATCTCGGCTTTCCGGCTGGAAAGACGGAAACTTCTTGTATTCATCTCGCACGACTTACCACAGTTAATTCATCAAAGCACAGCGCAACGAAATTATAATTTCGGGCTGTAAAAATCAACTATTTACCTTTTTACCATACTGATATTAAACCATCGGTTACTTGCCGTATTTGCTATATATCCATTGAGAGTTAGCAATATCCGGTCAGTCTATATTAGAGATTTTATGATGAATTCACGTACAACGGGGCATGTAGGACATGCTAAATGGAAAAATATTGTCATTTTTTTCATACTGCTATTTATGCTTATTAGCGCATTACCAAATTTATATTCCGATAAAGTGAATATACACCTTATTAACAACAGCACTCAAAACGAACAAATATCACCTCAAGATCTTAATACTTTGCTAGCTAATCATAAATTTTCTGTCGATGAAATTATTACATCAACACAAAAAACTTCCTTTACTTTAGTAAATAAAACTGACCAACAGGCCGTTGAAAACCTATTAAACCAAGCGCTAGGTGATAAATATTCTATTGAAAGTTCGATAGAAAATAATTCTCCTGCTTGGTTAAAGTCATTAAACGGAAAACCTATAAAGTTAGGCTTAGATCTAAGTGGAGGGGTGTTATTTGTACTTGATGTTGATACTGAACGAGCATTATCAGACCGGTTAAAAAGTATTATCTTGGAAGTGAGGTCTTTAGCGGTAGAAGATCATACACGCTTAAGTAAAGTATCACCGCCAAATAACCATTCATTTATAATTAATTTTCCGCTGACTAATGACCGCGCTAAGCAAAATAAAAATGAGGCTTTTTTAAAAAAAATCATGAAAGATTACCCCGAGTTAACTCAAAAAAATCAGGGTGATAATCAAATTATTTTGGCTTATTCTTCGCAAGAACAAGTTAAATTTCGTCAAGAAACAATGCAACAAACACTTAAAATTATGAGAGGCCGAATAGAGGAATTAGGTATTACAGAAGCGGTTACCCTAAAACAAGGGAAGAATAGAATTCGCATTGAATTACCTGGTGTTCATGATCCTGAAGAAGCAAAAAGAATTATTGGTGCTACCGCTTCATTAGACTTTTATCAATTGGCAGAGCATTCAAATGCTGCTGGCATTATACAAATGCGTGATGAAAATGGTCGACAACTGAGAATGAACAGTCAGGTGGTACTTTCAGGCAATCATATTAAAAATGCTCAATCAGGTCGAGGGCAAATGGGTATGCCATTGGTCAACTTAACTTTAGATAGTGTTGGCGGTAAAAAAATGTCGGCTTTCTCTAAACATAATATCGGCAAGCCAATGGTGACTGTTTTTTCGGAGTTTTACCGTAATGCTGAGGATGAAATAGTTAAAAAAAGTAAGGTCATTAATGTTGCGACTATTCAGCAGCACTTAGGCTCACAATTTAGCATTACTAATATGTCCAGTGCACAAGCGGCACAAGAACTCGCATTATTGTTACGCGCAGGTTCATTAACCGCCCCCGTCACTATTGTAAAGCAACGCAGTATCGAAGCGACACTTGGTAGCGACAACATTAACAATGGAATTAAAGCCTTATCTGTCGGAATTTCTTTTACTTTATTATTCATGGCTGTTTGGTATCGCACTTTAGGGATTATCGCCAATGTAGCATTAGCATTAAACTTGGTCAGCCTACTTGGCTTAATGTCATTACTGCCAGGCGCGGTATTGACACTTCCAGGCATAGCGGGTTTAGTGTTAACGGTAGGTATGGCAGTTGATACTAATGTACTTATTTTTGAAAGGATAAAAGAAGAATTAAAACGAGGGCACAAAGTGCTTTCTGCCATTGAGAACGGTTATAAAAATGCATTTCCAACCATTCTAGATGCCAATATTACCACCATGATCACCGGTATTATTTTATATTCAATCGGTTATGGACCAGTAAAAGGTTTTGCCATCATTTTATGTTTAGGTATATTAACCAGTATGTTCACGGGTGTATTCGTCTCTAAAGCATTAACAAACTTAGTCATTCGTGAAAATAAGACTCAACTACTTGGAGTTAAATTATGAGCCTGCTAAACTTAAAAAACACCGATAATTTAACCAAATTTCGCCTCATCAGTTTCTATTGCGCGGCTGCATTTGTGCTATTTTCTTTAGTGGGTTTATTTAACAACGGCCTTAAGCTTGGTCTAGATTTTACGGGGGGATACCTAACAGAGTTCTCTACGCAACAATCGATAACGCAGAGTAAAATGTCAGGCCTATTAACGTCATATTTACCCGAAACCTTTCAGTTATCTTCTGCCGAAAACGGTACCTATTGGAGCGTACAACAAGCTGATAACAATATAAGTTTGAAAGGAAAAGCATGGTTAAGCGATTTCGCCCAACAAAGTGACTTAACAATTACACCACAAGATGCCATTTATATTGGTAGTCAAGTCGGTGAAGAGTTAATTAATCAAGGAGGCTTGGCGTTATTAACCGCAATGATAGTTATTTTGATCTACTTGTCTTTTCGATTTGAATGGCGCTTAGCCGCTGGCTCTGTTATTGCGATTTTTCATGACATAATTATCGTACTTGGGCTCTTTTCATGGTTTGATATTTCTTTTAATCTAACCATACTCGCCAGCTTACTCGCTATCATTGGTTATTCGCTAAATGATTCCATTATTGTCGGAGACAGAATACGAGAAATAATGAAAAGAAATAATGAGACAAATATAGATACCGTTATTAATGTCGCTATAAAGTCAACCATCGCTCGAACCTTAATAACTTCAGGGACGACGCTTGCAACCGTATTAGCCATTTGGATTTTTGCTGGGGAATCATTAGCCGGTTTTTCCATCGCTCTCTTTTCAGGAATTTTAGTCGGTACTTTTTCTTCTATCGTAATTTCGGCCACTGTGCCACAATTACTTGGCTTAACTGCTGATTACTATCACAAAAAAGAAGAGGAGGTTTGTCAATTACCCTAGTTGAGGCATAGAGGTTATGTCTTATTATTTCATGCCTATGTAGTATACTCAGGAACACTTTATAAGCGTCATCTTCGAAATCTCTAATCGAAGATCCATTGCGCTTTAGAAACTCATCCCCGATTAAAACACACGGGGATGACGATCCTGAGCCAAATGCATAGGCATGTATTATTTTAATGTATCTACGGGTTAACTAGTAGATACACTAACGGTCGTTTTTCATCCAAAATTAAATGATGTATTAAGGGGGTTATTTAGCAATACGTTGCTAAAAGTAAGAAAATACACCGCGAACTAACCTCACCTATTATATTAGTATTAACTCACAAGGAGATTCAGTTGAATAATTTTATAATCGCAATTGTTTTGGCAACTCTATGTGCTCCATGTAGTGCTCAACAAATAAGCCCCCAAGGTGAGTTTGCGGAAATTAGGGTCAGTGAGCAGAACCAAGTATTGGAAAAACTGCTTGAAGGGGATGAATCAACGATTGATAAAGTGCTTAGCTCATCAGAAAAGTATTCTCCGCCTGTACTATATGTCCTATCCAATGCACTGTTTAACAAAAATAGAAAAGATGAAGCTATGTTCTGGTTTTATACTGGGCAACTTCGTGCAAGAAGTGATGCTAATAAATCACTCGATATAAGTGCAAGACAGGCCGTTGCTGCGCTAAATGATAAATTTGGCCCTCCTATCAACCTATACGCTTTTACAGACATACCCAAGCTAAAAAATGTTGTCGCGGACGTTGTAAAACAAGATGCTGGTGTTGTTAGAGGCTATGATCCAAGATGGATATCGCTTCATGGCATGGATGCATTTTTAAAAACTAAAATCGCGTTTGAGCCAGAAGAAAAATGGGCAAAGATCAATGACAACACGAGAAATGAATACCTTGATGGATTCAGAAAGGCTATGTCAGGAATGTAGTGTGGTGCAATACCTTTGCACTCGTGATAAAACATTGATAAATAGATAAGCCACTATTTCCCTTCCTGACTCTCTATTTATCACGTTGGTTTATAGTATTTATACTGGTGGTTCGGGCTATATTTCGCCTGATACATAGCTTGATCCGCGAGTTTTAATAACAACTGAAGATTGTCTCCATGATCAGGATAAAATACGACGCCAATTGAAAAGCCGATATCAATATGGTGCCCTTTAATGATAAAAGGTTGATTTATACTCTCTATAATACGATTTATTACCTTCTCAGACTCACCACCTTCTTTGGCACTGTTCAATAGCAGTACAAATTCATCACCCCCTACCCTTGCTACCGTATCTTGCTCTCTAGTGCTTCCCTTTAAACGCTCAGAAAATTCAAGGAGCACCAAATCACCAATATCATGCCCATAAGTATCATTAACAGGTTTGAATCTATCTAAATCTATATAGCAAACAGCGAGGCGGTGTTTTTTGCGTTTACTATAAGCTAAAGTAAGCTTAAAGCGCTCATCTAATAGTGCTCTATTAGGTAATTTAGTTAACGAATCATGGTAAGCCATTTCTTCTAATCGTTTCAATATACGTTTACTTTCAGTGATATCAACAAACATACCAATATAGTGACTCACTTCACGCCGCTCGTTTTTTACTGCTGAAATAGTCACATTTTCAACAAGTTGCGCGCCAGATTTTGTCTTGCCTAAAATTTCACCTTTCCAATAATCATCGGAAATTATTTTTTCCCATATTTGTTCATTGTTCTCTGTTGATTGCCTATCAAATTTAAATCGTTCCGCATTATCCAAAATTATTTCTGCTTTACTATAACCTGTTATTTTTGAAAATGCGGGGTTAATATTAACGACCTTGCCTCTTGAGTCAGTAATGCAGATGCCCTCATGGGCATAGAAAAATACTTTAGAAGCTAAGGTTAGATTTTTTTTATTCTCAGTTCGTTGCTTACTAAGCTCATTAAATGCTTGCATCATTTGAGCGATTTCATCACATCCATTTATCTCAAAGTATTTTTCCTCTTTTGTTTGCAAGCTTTGACGCATAACTGAGGCTATGTACTCTATCTCGTTAACTAGCCTATTTTTAAGTTTTAAGCCGATAAAAAAACTGAAAAATAAAACAGCAATGATGAGGCCAATAAGTTGATAAACGGATGTTTCTATTTGTTGTATGCTCTGCTCTATTTTTTTATGTAACGCTGACTTAATTGTGTTGCCAAGGCTATTAATGCGCGCTATTTTTTTTTCTGATTCTTTACTCCATAATTCTTCATCAAAAAAACTTTTATCAAAATGTAACCATTTAAGCGCATTAAAGAAGGGTTGGTCATTCACAATGATGACTTCATCTATTTCTATAATTCGATGATGGTTATTTTTCATCATGGTGATCCGCTCTATGTGACTATCATATAATTCGATCGTTGCAAGTGCATCACCAAGGAATTTTTCTGATTTTAATGAACGCTCATGTGTGTTAATAAAGTGCTCGATTAATTGTCTCGCTATGTTCGCTTTTTGCTTCGCTTTGATGGAATTTTCTGGGTTTTCTCGGAGCAGGTGGTTTTTAAAATTGTGGATCAAACCACCATATCCAATCACTTCATAAAGAGAGATCAATAAGTTGTTTTTTTGTGCTTGATAAGTTAAAAAATCACGGTAAAGAACAATGTTTTTTTGAGCATCGCCGCTTAGCACTTGCTGCAAAATATCGCCATATGCTAACGGAGCGATATTATAAAAATAGTTTATCGCACCTGTTTGGCGAGAGATGATGTTCAACAATTTTTTATATTGAAGCGAGTCTAACTTTTTGTTTTCAAAAATATCCAGCACCGTGATGTGCTCTTGATGAGAGAATTCCTCTAGCCATAACGCATTAATATAGGCTAAGGTGAACAGGCTATAACCGAAATAATTTCCGATTGAGTACAAGGTTGATATTGAATTGATTAATTGTATATTTAAGAGAGAATAATAAGAAAAGTAGGTTGAGTTATTAGCTAAATCAATATCACGTCGAATATCCTCTAAATTTAGCAGTTTCTTGGTTATCGCCTCAAATTTAGGAAAATAACTCGCATTAAATTGCCTTACTTGATCTGTTACTTCATTTATTTTGACAATGATTTTATCTGTTCTATGACGTATTTCAAATAATGCTGTCGAGTCATATGTTAGCGAGCTAGTCATTAATTTTTTGGTACTCAACGCTCGCTCTTTTTGCAATGAATGCACTAACTCAGTATAAATATCAGACAATTCCACAGTACTGGAAATTTTTTCTTGTATCGTTAAATCTTGGTATTTATCTTCTAGCAGCTGCACCGAAAAAAAACACACCGCTAAAATAGGAGTAACTAAAAACAGCCCCAGTTTATGACTGATAGTTAAGCTATTCATTAAATTTTTCATCACTAGAACCTTATCTACATGCAGACAACAAGTACGATCTCTTGCTCAGATGAGTAACGGCTATAATTCGACTATTTGTGTGATAAAGAAATTATTTATTGATAATCAATCGTTATTAACAGTAACGAATTAATTTACTCGCATCATCCGTATTTAAAAATTAAAAAACTAACGCTATAAAAATTTGGTAACAAAGAACGCAGTAACAAAAAAACATTGACCATTTAATTAAGCGATATTAATATTATAATAACACTATTTTTCACATAAGCGATCACTTTAGAGTCTTTACTCTAACTTTGTTCATAGATACTGCGCTTGAACAATATCACCTCATCATTGCTGTAATTTATAATGACGCTCGATAGATGCAGCATCAAAATCAATAAAAACAGCATAAAGCATTTTTAAACAAGCCTATTGGATAAAATTAAGAGAATCAGAATGAGACTCTGCGTTCCATTTTGATTAAGGAATGACTCTTCATCCAAAAAATAGAACGTGAACTTCACATTAATCTACTTTAAAAATTCATCCATATATTCTATGCTAAGTCGATCTGTCTTAATACCCTTAAAATTAATAAGGAATTATAATGTTAACAAAAACAATAACCATCGCAATATCCATTGCCTTATGTGCAATAACCTACTCCTCCAGCGCACTTGCTGAAAATGAAGCTAAAACCAATCAGTTTTGGTGGCCAGAGCAATTAAACCTAAACCCATTACGACAGCATGGTGCAGAATCAAACCCTTACGGTGAGAAATTTAATTATGCTAAAGAATTTGCTAGCCTTGATCTAGCGGAGCTTAAAAAGGATATTCAAACCACACTTACTGACTCACAAACTTGGTGGCCGGCCGATTGGGGGCATTATGGTCCATTAATGATCCGCATGGCTTGGCACAGTGCGGGTGTCTATCGTGTTCATGACGGTCGTGGTGGCGCTTCTGGCGGACAACAACGTTTCGATCCGCTAAATAGTTGGCCCGATAATGTTAACTTGGATAAAGCGCGTCGATTATTATGGCCCGTTAAACAGAAATACGGTCGTAAAATATCCTGGGCCGATTTAATGGTACTTTCAGGCAATGTCGCACTGGAGTCTATGGGCTTTAAAACCTTTGGCTTTGCCGGTGGTAGAGCTGACGATTGGGAGCCAGAATTAGTTTACTGGGGACCCGAAAAAATTATGCTAACCGACAAACGTCGAAACAAAGACGGTAAATTGAAAGGCCCGCTTGCGTCGGTAGAAATGGGCTTGATTTATGTTAACCCTGAAGGCCCACACGGCAACCCAGATCCACTTTTAGCCGCTAAAGATATAAGAATGTCATTTGGGCAGATGGCGATGAATGATGAAGAAATAGTAGCATTGATTGCCGGTGGTCATACCTTGGGTAAAGCACATGGCGCTAAAAAACCTAAGGACTGTGTTGGCGGCGAGCCTGCTGCAGCTGATATTGAAGCACAGGGTTTAGGCTGGAAAAACAAATGTGGTACTGGTATTGGCGCTGACACAACAAGTAGTGGTTTAGAAGGTGCTTGGACGGTTACACCAACAAAGTGGTCCTCTAATTATTTAGATAACCTAATGAACTTTAATTGGGTATTAACCAAAAGTCCTGCCGGTGCCAAACAATGGACTCCAGACAATAAATCGGCGGCTTTTCTTGTACCTGATGCACATATTGCCAATAAACGTAATGCTCCCATCATGTTTACTACGGATATTGCCTTAAAAGAAGATCCAAAATTCCGTAAAATTGTCGAACGCTTTAGAAAAGATCCAACCGTATTTGATAAGGCCTTTGCCAAAGCGTGGTTTAAGTTAACTCACCGTGACATGGGACCTCGTGCAAGGTATGTCGGTGCTGAAGTACCCAGTGAAGTAATGCTATGGCAGGATCCTATTCCTACCGTAGAGTACAAACTTATTACCAGCACAGATATCAGTATGCTTAAAAAGCAAATTATTACGTCTGGTTTAACTACCTCAGAGCTAGTAAGAACGGCTTGGGCAGCAGCAGCTAGTCATCGTGTCACTGATATGCGCGGTGGTGCAAATGGTGCTCGCCTAAAGCTTGCCCCGCAAAATAGTTGGCCAGTAAATAACCCGAAAGAGTTAAATAAAGTATTAGCTAAACTTGAAGCTATTCAAGAGGAATACAACAAAAAGTCTTCAATGAGACAAGTATCCTTAGCTGATTTAATTGTTTTAGGTGGCGCAGCCGCAATAGAAAATGCAGCGAAACAAGCTGGAAATAAAGTTACAGTACCTTTTGCTCCGGGTCGTGCCGATGCAAGCCAAGCACAGACTGATGTTAAATCATTCAATTACCTGAAACCTAAAGCCGATGGCTTCCGTAACTATTACACCGATGAAAGCTATATGTCACCAGCAGAAATGTTAGTTGATAAGGCCAATACCCTTGGCTTAAATGTACCTGAAATGACGGTGCTTGTTGGTGGTATGCGCTCACTTGATGCAAACTACGATGGCTCATCATATGGCGTACTCACTAAAACACCTGGCGTATTAACCAATGACTTTTTTGTGAATTTATTAGATATGTCTACTGTTTGGACTAAAGATAAATCTAAAGAAGGTATTTATCAGGGGCGTGATCGCGCTTCAGGTAAATTAAAATGGCAAGCAACACCCGTTGACCTTATCTTTGGCTCTAACTCTGAATTAAGAGCTATTACCGAAGTATACGCCTCAGCTGATGCCGATAAAAAGTTTGTAAACGACTTTATTGCCGCATGGGTTAAAGTGATGCAGTTAGATCGCTTTGACTTAAAAATAAACTAATTTAGCTTAACTTAACTTAATTATGTTTAATCCAAATAGCTAATACGCCCAACAGCTGTATTAGCTATTTTACTCCACTCTTTAATAGCTAGCTTATGACTAAATTTTATTTCTCTACAATGCTGCTGCTCTTTTTTTCTATTATTACCATTCGCCAAGGCTATACGCAGCCATCAATTCACGAAATAGCTTTATCTTTTTTTGCACCATTACCTAAGACTATGCCCGGTAGTGAAAAAGACACATTGGAGCAAATTAGTTTAGGTAAAAAACTTTATTTTGAAACCTTTCTATCAAAAAATAAAACTCAATCATGCAACAGTTGTCATAACATTATAAATGGCGCGCCGGGCGTCGATCATTTAACCGTGTCGATAGGTGCATTGGGGGCTTTAGGTACTCGTAATGCACCCTCTACTTGGAATGCTGGCTTACATGTCGCTCAATTTTGGGACGGGCGAGCCAAAACATTAGAGCAACAAGCTAAGCTCCCTATATTCAACGCAAAAGAGATGGCTATGTCATCTGAAATACAAGTAATTAATCGACTTAATGAACAAGATTATTTAGTGCACTTTACCCGCGCTTTTCCAAATCATACTCAACCAATAAACATAGTAAACATTTCAAAAGCACTGGCATCGTTTCAACGAACACTTATAACCCGTGATCGATTTGATGAATATTTGTCAGGTAATTTAAATGCCATTACCAAGGATGAAAAACAAGGATTAATGGTGTTTATCGAAAAAGGTTGTGTGGCTTGCCACAATGGCTCAGTCATTGGAGGGCAGCTTTTTATGAAAATGGGTTTAGTTCATCCTTATCCTAATAAAATCGATAAAGGCATGGCTCAGGTCACAGGAAACCCTGGGGATAACTATATGTTTAAAGTGCCTTCGTTACGTAATGTGTTAAATACTGCGCCGTATTTTCATGACGGAGCGGCAGTGACCATTGAGCAAGCAATTGAAGATACCGGTTGGAATCAATTGGGGATTAGAATTAATAAAAAAGACGTAATGGCTATTAAAACATTTTTTAATAGCCTTAATAATCAAATAAAAACAATTGAAGGCAGTGTAGAACACTGATGACTACTCCGCATAATAAAGTATTCTCTTAGCGAGAATTTAAAAGCTTAGCGGCAAAAAGTCTAATGGCATTGCTCTATACCAAGTTTATTAACGTTCATGCCTATGTCGTATACTCAGGAACGCTTTATAAGCGTCACCTTCGAAGTCTCTCATCGAAGATCCATTGCGCTTTAGAAACATACATCGATTAAAATACCACGGGGATGACGATCCTGAGCCAAGTGCATAGGCATGTAAATATATGTTGCCAAACCTCAATTTATTAGAGAACATTAAAAGTCCACTTCCTGTATGACTTGTACAATGACACTATCTGGATAACATGTAGTATCTACTTACTTTTTCTTTAAAAATTTTCTATGAAAAAATCAAATTATATTACCCGAGCAGGCTGGGATCGCTTAGATAAAGAACTAAAATTTCTTTGGAAAGACGAACGACCCAAAATTACTCGTTCAGTGTGTGAAGCCGCAGCACAGGGTGATCGCAGTGAAAATGCAGAATATTAATAATAACCCTGATAATCATACTATTTGATAAATTGATCTTGATAAATATAGATATATATATAGTACACGTACTAACTTTGTATACTATTTGATGAGATGTATGAGAACACCTCTAACTAGGTGGCCAAATTAACTATGCCACTACACTCACTTGACGTCGCGATGACCGAGGTAACAACATCACCAATCGTCGCACCCAGTAATGTTTTGTGAAACATCGCGTTTTTTCTGTCTCTGACGATAATTTTCAGCATCGCTTCAATACGATTATTGTCAATTTTCACGCCCTCTAAGGTGCAGAAGTAACTCAGTCCATCATAGTGTTTGATAAAATATCGAATAGCCTTGCCTAAGCCACTGTTTTCTTCAACGGTTTCATTGGCTAAATGTGTTTCTCCCCACGATTTTATTTCTTCCATGATGGGCGCTGAGTGCGCTTGATGATAAGCAAGCCTTACACTAGGCGTTAGCTTTTCTTCTTTCGTGTGGTCATCATTGGCCCATATTTCACCATAACGTGTGAGTACCTGCTCAACTTCCTCGGGAAAGTGATTGATAACATCAACAAATTGTCGTCTGGCGTGACTATTACACAGTGACATGGTCACATCACGACCCGTCGGGCGATTGCTCGCTAACGCATCACTCATGATAAGTGGCTTGGCGCATGATTGACTACGTTTGTGTAAGATACTGTCAATAAATTCTCCTGCATGGCCAATGTTGGTTTCAAACAAGACAATCTGGCGGTTATCAGCGATGGTGGCGATAACGCCCGAGGTATAAACACCCGTACGTGTGCGCATTTTGTCACTATTACGGGCTTTCTTCTCTATCGGCTTCGCGTCAAGAATGCGATTAGTCGTGTCGTCTAAATAGTAATGTTTGGCGTCCGCCGCTAAATTGAAGAGTAATTGGTACACCGGATAAATATCATTACAAACAAGCTCTACTTG
>JBAHZW010000145.1:0-35104 GCA_037132835.1 Colwellia sp.
GTCATATTCTGTAACCGTACTATCAATCAAATCCCAAGCTTCTTTTCTAGAGATTTTCATTGCTTCGGCTTTATTCGGTTCTTTATTTAAAATAATGTAACCACGTAGACCTGCAAGTGATTGGTTAATACCATTAATGAGATCTTTTCCCAGTAATACTGTTTTCATGCGTAGAGTCATCACTTTATACTGTATGCGCTCATTCTCGATAATAAGTGAATAAGTAATCACCGCTGATATCGTCATCAGTAATAAAATAATGCCGAACGAAAGCCCAAGTTTTTTACTTATTGATAGTGTCATAATTTTTCTCTAGATGATTTATTTAAATTAATGAGAGGGGGGGGGAGGTTTTTTATTGCTAAATACCCGTGTAATTAAGCTATATTTTCTGTTTTAACTAATGCATCAAGTCCATCAATTTATTATCATATTCCTTTACTTATCATGCTTTAATTTTAACTAATCTCAACTTGACTTAAGAACTTATGGTGAACTAGTTGCCTGTTCCACTATCTGATTTTTAGACTAAAAAATTTGATTGAAAGGAAACATGAATTAATAAGGTAGGCTATAGATTTCATTCTGTCGATATTATTTATGCTTGGATGGAGGATAAAAAATAGTCGATGGTACTTTTAAACAAACCATGACGCGCTTAAGTGATAATAAAGTTATTATTGATTTAAATAAATCACATATTGACAAGATGCGCGGTAATGAAGTGGGTAATGTTGTTCGACCTAACTGGAAAGCTTATCGCTTGATTGTTGAAATAGACAGTCTTAGAGCTGATGAAGAACAAGGCTATTTCGCTGACTTTTCAATTAAAAACGTCTGTAGGATATATTTGATAGCACAGTAAATGAAAGCCTAGTTCAGCATGTTTGAGCTAGGATTTTTCTCTATTTTCGCATACCACGAACTGGATAATAATTATCTGGCTTTCTTATCCAAGCCAAACCATTAACCAATTCTACTAAAGTCGAAAAACGGGTTATTCTCAAATACTGCAGGGGCTGAAAAGGCTAGCACCATACTCTATAACATCATTTAAACCGCGAAACCCAACGGCCTACTGTTCGATAATTATTGATAAACCTACCTTGATGAACGGGCTAAAAAACCAGAGAGTCCAAGCACATTATTCTGAGCACGCTATCCTGCCCCCCTCAAGAACTTTTATTGAGTATTGACAACTACGCCGGCTTTATTAATGGTAATCTCAGACAGTTTCAGTGACTTGCTACTTTTACTCATTGCCGTTTTTACCCACTTGGCAATACCTCCACAGCAAGGAACCTCCATCCTTAAGATAGTTAGGCTTTTTAACTGTCCAAACCTAATGAGCATACTGAGCTTTTCAAGATACGCCTCTTGATTATGATCTAACTTAGGGCAAGCTATCAGTAATTTTTTCCCCGCTAAATATCGAGTATGAAAGTCTCCCGCAGCAAAGGCACTACAATCCGCGGCAAGTAATACATCAGCCTGATTAAAAGTAGGGCTTGTTGGGTTAATAAGGTGTAATTGAATTGGCCAATGACTTAGTTCACTTTCCGCGATTACTTTGCTATTTTCTAGTTTTTCATTAACCGCTGAGTCATTCTTTTTATTGGATTCTTTTTCCCCAGCACATTGCCCATCATGGTTACTGTGCGCAGGGCGGTTATTTTTATTCAATGATTTAACGGCACTGTTTTTGTGTTCAGGTACCAATAAGTTTTTTTCAGACAATACCTGTAAAGCGATATTATAATAGTCAATTTCTTGGTGTTCTAGCATATGTTCTAAATGTGCTTTAATAACATTAGTGCCACCTTGAATAATATTTTCCATCACTTTACGCTCGTCGTAGGGTGTGGCTTCTCGCTTGATCACATTCATAGCCCCCGTTGGACAATGCCCTATACATTCCCCTAAACCATCACACATCAGATCACTAATTAAACGAGCTTTATCATCAATAATTTGCAAAGCACCTTCATGGCAGGCAGGAATACAGTGTCCGCATCCATCACATAAATTTTCATCTATTTCAATAATCTCTCGTAACATGCTCTTTCTCTTTAATATTGACAATAACAGGTATTAGCTAAGGTAAATTGCAAGTTCAGCGCCAGTTCTTACTCTTCGAAAGTAATCGTAAGTAACTGTTATTAGAGTAAAGTTTTTTTGTGAGATATCAAAGGAATAGACAATGTTAACTCTCTAACAATGAATTACGACAAAAAAGGTACAGAGAAAGGACAGCCAGTGTTAATACGCCCGTTACCAATAAAGCAATCAAGCTGCCTGCTTCAGAGTGCTCTTTGAATGGTAACGGGTATAGATATAGCCTAAAACCTCTCAACCAGGTTGAATAATCTTAGCGGAGAGGCTTGTGAGTATTTAGAACGGTGTCCGTGGCATTAGCACAAACAAAGTGCAGACAATTATAAATTTTCCTCGGCAAAAGAAGCCAGTCGACTGCGAACTACGCCATTTAAGTTAATGGTTGCTGAGCCAGGGAAGTCTTTAAAACGCTCTACTATATAAGTTAGCCCCGAGGTAACAGCGGTTAAATAATTACTGTCTATTTGCGCCAGATTCCCAGAACACACTATTTTAGTACCTTCACCACAGCGCGTAATAATGGTTTTTAATTGAGCTGCCGTTAAATTTTGACACTCATCCAACAAAACCAAGGCGTTTTGTATGCTGCGTCCACGCATAAAGTTAACCGATTTAAACTGAATGTTGGCCTTTTCTATAATATAATTCAGACTGCCATGCATACTTTCATCTTGTTGATGTAGTACTTCCAGTGAGTCAGTGATCGCGGCAAGCCAAGGCGCCATTTTCTCTTCCTCAGTCCCCGGTAAAAAGCCAATAGACTCTGCTATTTCTGGCGTGCTTCGGGTGACAATAATTTTATCATATAAGCCGCGTTCTATCACTTGCTCCAACGCGCTTGCTAGAGCCAACAAGGTTTTACCACAACCGGCGGGACCTGTCAGGATAACCAAGTCGATATTAGGATCGAGTAAAGCATCCATCGCCATGCCTTGATAAATGTTCTTAGGCTGAATTCCCCATGCATTTTTTGCTAATAATCGCTCACGGCCAAGGTCTAAAATAGAAATTCTATCCTCGTCCCAACCTGTCACTTTACCAGCAAAACTATCGCCATCATCTAATAAATATTCGTTAATATAGGCTTTCGGTACCGTATCACGAGCAACAAAATGCGTGGTATCCCTGCCATTCACCTCGCTATCAACGGATTGAATTTTTTGCCAAAAATCACCTTCGAAGTGATGGTACCCTTTGGTTAAAAACTGAATATCATCGATAAGCTGATCCGTTCGGTAGTCTTCAACATGCGCTAATCCAGCGCCTTTAGCCTTCAAGCGCATATTAATATCTTTAGTGACCAAAACGACTTTTTTGTGCGGGTTTTTTGTTTGAATACTCAAAGCGGCATGAATGATTCGATTATCATTTTTATTAACTGATAATATTTTATCTGCTTGCTCAAGTGCATAATCATTGACAATAGCAAGACAACCACTGGGGTGTTCATCATCATTTTGAGGCAATTTAACCCCAGAAAGAACCTCTTCAGGGCTAGCATCACGTAAAGTATCTTCAAGGGCTCTAATCGCAACGCGAGCATCTCTGCTGACGTCTTTATGTCGATCTTTAATTGAATCAAGCTCTTCTAATACGGTCATCGGTACAACAACATCATGCTCTTTAAAGGATAAAAAGGCGAAGGGTTCATGTAAAAGAATATTGGTATCTAAAATATAGATAATAGCTGACTTTCGAGTCTCGTTAGTTTGAGACGATTGGATTACATTTTCACTTTTTCTACTCTCATTATTCATATTATTTTTCGTCATGGAAAATCTCCGGGATTGACTCACAAAACAAATATAAAAAAATTTCAAAGCGCTAAACACTTATAATAAGTATAACTAAGACCAACCGGACTAATTTATCGCTCACTTAGCGAGAATTTAAAGACTAGAGGCAAGGCATTGATTGAGCCGAATGGTTATTCAGGAGAATAGCTCCGGCATTCTCTAATAAGCTACATCCGTGTAGTGTCCTTGCCAAAATCAATAACGATGTAATAAGCCTTTTAAACTCGCTCTCTGGGAACACATTAGCACTCTGATAGCGTCACAAAAGAAATGAAATATAGAATAACAATGTTTGATTCCTTTTGTTTGTTCTAAGCTCACTAATGTAGTTCTGAGTGGGTCCGTTAATTAATCCGTTTGGTATAATCACATTAATCTCAAAATTATGCTTAAGCAAGCATAATTTTTAATGATTCCATCTATGATTAAGAGTAATATAACGCCTTTTTTTCACCCCTAAAGCTTTAATGCTTAGCCTCGCTCTCATGAAATAAGCGAGGCAATCGTCGGAGAAGTAATTTTATGCCATTTCAGGTAGGCCAGCGCTGGATCAGTGACAGTGAATCAGATCAAGGATTAGGAACAGTAATAGGGCTTGAACACCGCTTTGTGAATATTGTTTTTACTGCCACGGGAGAGTCTCGCAAATATGCCCGAGATAACGCCCCACTAACACGTGTTATTTTTAATAAAGATGATCTTGTACCTAGCCACGAAGGTTGGTTTTTAAAAGTAAGTTCACACAGTGAGACTCAAGGCATAATCACTTATGAAGGGATTCGACAAGACACGAATGAGCACATGAGTTTAAAAGAAATAATGATAGACCACTTCATTAAGTTCAATAAACCTCACGATCGTCTGCTTAATAGTCAAGTTGATCGCCTAGATTGGTTTCGTTTACGTAAAGATTGTTTATCACATCAATACCAACAACAACAATCAGATTTAACGGGCTTAACTGGTGCGCGCGTTAGTTTGATCCCACATCAACTTTATATTGCTGATGAAGTGGGTAATCGTTTTGCACCTCGTGTATTACTTGCCGATGAAGTAGGTTTAGGGAAAACCATTGAGGCCGGCTTAATTATCCATCAACAATTAGTGACGGGTCGTGCAAAACGTATTTTAATCATAGTACCTGAATCATTAATGCATCAATGGCTAGTAGAAATGCTGCGCCGTTTTAATCTCAGTTTTAGTATTTTTGATAACGAACGATGCGTTGAAACAAGCCAAGATAATTATGTTGACGGTAAAAAAGCGAACCCTTTTAGCTCTGAACAGCTCGTACTGGTTAATTTGAGTTTTATCACTAACAACCCAGAGTGGTACGATGCACTGATCAGTGAAGAATGGGATTTAATGATTGTTGATGAAGCACATCACCTTAACTGGCAACAAGATAAACCCAGTATTGAATATCAATGTATTGAACAACTCGCACAAGTTATTCCTGGTGTTTTATTATTAACGGCAACACCTGATCAGCTAGGTCACGAAAGTCACTTTGCTCGATTACGTTTGTTAGATCCTGACCGTTTTTATGACTATCAAAAATTTACTGAAGAAGAATCTCATTACAGTGAAGTTGCTGAGGCCGCCAATGCCTTAGTTGAAGGCAATAAACTTTCTTCTGCACAAGAACAAACACTGGCCGATTTATTAAAAGAAATAGATATCAGCGACCAGCTTATCCAACTGAATCAATCAGATGAAATCATAACGGCAAATATACGTCAAAGTCTATTAAAGCAGTTACTTGATAGGCATGGGACTGGCCGTATATTATTTAGAAACTCGCGTAATACCATTAAAGGTTTTCCCGCAAGAAAATTAGTACCTAGCGTACTAACAATGCCAGAGCAATATCAAGAAACCATCAATGAATTTATACAGAGCGATTGCCCAGAAGCCATAGCAAAGTCAAAACAAGCGAAGTTTATTTTTACTCCTGAAATACTTCATGGCTTAGATCAACAGCATGAACTGTGGACAAACTTCGATCCCAGAGTTGATTATTTAATCAAGCTACTACAATCGCTTAAAAAAGAAAAAGTCCTCGTTATTTGTGCTCACGCTCAAACGGCAATAGATTTAGAAGCTGCACTTCGCATTAAAGAAGGCATTCGTAGTGCCGTTTTCCATGAAGGTTTATCCATATTTGAGCGTGATAAAGCCGCAGCATACTTTGCCCAAGATGAAGACAGCGCACAACTTTTACTTTGCTCAGAAATAGGCAGTGAAGGACGTAATTTCCAATTCTCACATCATCTGGTACTTTTTGATTTACCCACTAACCCTGACTTACTTGAGCAACGTATTGGTCGTCTTGATCGTATCGGTCAAACCGATATTATTCGTCTACATGTACCTTATTTTGCTGATTCTGCTCAGCAGTTGCTGTTTGATTGGTACCATCAAGGGTTACAAGCATTCGAACATACTTGCATTACGGGTCGAGTCATATATGAAACATTTGGCGGCGAACTACTTTCATTAGCACTCACGTGCCAACAGCAATCACCTGAGGCTGAAACACTGATCAATGACAGCTGGAAAAAACACTTAACAATAAAAGCCGAACTTGAATCGGGGCGAGATAAATTATTAGAGCTGAACTCTTCAGGGCAAGGTCGTGCTCATGAGTTGGTTGAAAAAATTAAACAAGCCGATAATGACATCGCACTACCGCAATTTATGTTTCAAGCACTTGACGTTTTCGGCGTTCAACAAGATGATAAAGCCGATAATGCCATTGCCTTAAATCAAAGCGAGCATATGCTTAATAGTAACTTTCCTTGCTTACCTGAAGATGGCACAACAATTACCTTTGACAGAGATACCGCCTTAGTGAATGAAAATTATCAATTATTAACTTGGGATCACCCAATGGTTCGCGGTGTTATGGATTTAGTGCTCAGTGATGAAATCGGTAATACCAGTATTGGTTTATTAAAAAATGAAGCATTACCCGTCGGTACTTTCTTCCTTGAGTGTTTATTTACCGTAGAAGCCACCGCACCCGCACATTTACAGCTTGGTCGCTATTTACCCACCACGCCAATACGTATTCTCGTCGATAAACACGGCAATAATTTAGCGGATAAGGTCAGTGAAGCTGTGCTTGATAAACAGCTATCCCCCGTGAAAAAACAAATGGCGTTGCAGCTTATTAAAGCACTTAAATCACAAATAGGTCCCTTAGTAACTAAAGCTGAAGACCATGCGGGACAATATATTCTAGCCATTCAGGAAAAATCATTAGCGGCCATGCAAAATAAACTGGGCACAGAGCAACAAAGGCTTACGGCATTAAAAGCCATAAACCCAAGTGTTCGCCAAGCAGAAATTGATTTTATTAGTCAACAGCAAGAAGAATTAACGCTGTATATCGATAAGGCGCAATTGACCTTTGAAGCCATTCGCATGATAGTGGTCACCCATTAAAAGCAACGCCAATGAACTCGCAACCGAGAAGTCGCTTGTACCGAGTAAAGCGGAATACTTTGCTATACCCGTTTCATTAAGTTTTTGATCTTGTTGTGCGTAGGAAAAATATATTAGGGCAAGGCGCTCGATTGAGTAATAGCTTGCTATTGGGATTGAGAGTAACACAGTCATAATGTATTTTAACCCGCACAAATGAGCAATAATTTAGTGAGATTGGTATTAATAACAATGAGAAAGTAATGAGCGCAAACCCTGATTTTATCTATCTCCCCCCGATGTCACCTTATCTTGATATTGTTTATCAAGATGAAGATATTGTTGTGTTAAATAAAGCGAGTGGCATTTTAAGTGTGCCAGGGCGTCTTCCAGAACATCAAGACTGTTTACAAAATAGAGTGCAGCGGGTATTACCTTCGGCAACTATCGTACACCGATTAGATATGGCGACATCAGGCTTAATGATTATGGCATTAAATAAACCGGCACATGTGGCAATAAGCCGTCAATTTGAACAAAGAAAAACACAAAAAAGCTATATAGCTCGTGTCTTTGGTAAAGTAAGTGAAGCCGAAGGTAGTGTTGATTTACCCCTGATATGTGATTGGCCTAACAGACCTAAACAAAGGGTAGATCATGAAAGTGGCAAAAAATCACTAACGTATTATCGCGTAATTAGTTACAGTGAATCAAGGGATGAACAAATAAGTACTTTAGTTGAGTTAACACCCGTTACGGGTCGTTCGCACCAACTTAGGGTGCATATGCTTGCCATAGGTCATCCTATTTTAGGTGATAGGTTATATGCACCTAACGAGGCATTAGCGATGAGAACTCGTTTACAGTTGCATGCATTAAGGTTAAGTTTATTTCATCCTAAAACGGAACAAGCCATAACGTTTAACGCACCCTGCCCATTTACTTAATAATTTTAACGCATTGATCGAAATAATAATTGAACGGAACAATGACTAAACGATATAAAGTATTTACCACATTATTTAGGCCATCAATTATCAGAGGCAAGCTCTTGAATAAGACAAATCAGATAAATTTCAACTCTGTATCATTCTCAGCACTGATCTTATTATTTGTTTTTTCAATACATGTAACTTGGGCTGAACAAGAAAATATTGACCTAAATCCTGAAGAGCCCATTAATGCTGAAGAACCCATTAAAGAAACCAGTAAAGCTAACACTGAGACAAGTACAAACACGGTAAAACCGCCTATCGCACTAATCAAGCAACATAAAGCAGATCTAAAACATTATTTAGAAGGTGAGCAGGTAAAACCCTTATTAGTGGGGCCTGATGAGTATATAACATTGGTTAAAAAGTACACTAGCGCTCATAGTAAAGGGGTCGTCATCTTACTGCCTGAATGGCAGCAAGGCGCCACTAACCCTAAAGCTATTGGTTTTTTAAGAGATGCTCTCCCCTCTTATGGTTGGAACACCATCTCAATTCAACCACTAAACAAACCCAAAAATTTTCCGTCAACAGCCTTAACCCTTACCGAACAAAAAAAAGAAAATGACATAGTTCTTCAAGAATATAAACGCAAGCTCAGTGCTCTGTTTAATGCAATCATGAACACGGCAAAAGAATACCCCGGTATTGTATTAGTAATTGCCCAAGGAAATAATGGCGCACTTTTAATGGATATATACAGCCAAGAAGCAAGTCAGCATCCCAATGCACTCATTTTACTCAGTAGCTACCGACAAAGTAATTATGGGCTAGTAGATAGCGTCAATGAAAAATTTTCACGCCAACTTGCTGTCTCTGAAATTCCAGTACTGGATCTGTATCTTAAGTATGATAATACTTTGGTCTTGACGAAAGCGCATCAAAGAAAATTAATGGCAAAACAAGAAATGAAAACCTATTATCGACAACGTCAACTTAATAATACAATAACAGGCTATTACCCAGAAAAAGAATTATTGAAGCAAATAAAAGGTTGGCTCAAAACGATTGGTTGGTAAATTTTACAAATAATACCAATCAAATATATTTATAGGTGATCATTACTTACGCTGCTTGACAATCAAATCGTAAGCACCCTGGATCTCTTGTGTTTTTTCTTTAGCACTTTCCATCATTTCTGGTGGTAGACCTTTAGCAATTAACTTATCAGGATGATGCTGAGACATTAATTTTCTATAGGCTTTTTTAATCACCAACATAGAACACGTTTTATCAATGCCTAGCACCTTATAGGCATTAACAAGCTGTTGACTACTGGTCGATCTATTATTTGTACCCTGTCTCCGGTTAGCACTTCCCCTTTGTTGATGAAAGCTAGTGCCGGCAATAATCATCTCCAGTAAGTTATCCAACTCGCGCGCTGAATAGCCTAAGAAGGTTGCGATGGTATGTAAAACAGTACGCTCAGAGCGGTCTAACTCACCATCGCTAAAAGCAACTTGTATTTGTATTTCTAAAAACATCAAGAGTAAATCTTGTCTATTACCCATCAAGTGCTTGAACTTTATTAGGCGATCCTTCAACGGAAAAGCCGATGACTTACCTTCACGAAAAGCATCTTGTGCTTGTTCCCGTAATTCATAACTTAACTTTAGCTTATCCATATAGGCGCTAGCAAAAGCAATTTCATGGCTGGTCACTTGCCCTTTCGCTTTTGCTACATGTCCCATCACTGAAAAAGTAGTGTAAAAAAAAACGGCCTGTCTAGATATATCATCTTCTTTACCGCCAGCTAAGCCATTAAAGCTAAAACCTCGACTGCGATCAAAAATATGGCCCAGCCAAAGGCCAAAAAAAGCACCAAACAAGTTTTTACTCAGCATAAAGCCAAATAAAAAACCTAAAACTTTACCCCAAATATGCATATCCCTGAAAGCTCCTTAAAGTAATACCAATGGGCATTATATCTAATTTATAAATGAACTATGATAGAAGAATTCACTCCAACTAAAAAAATTGCTATATCATAAAGCAAATAGTCGTTAAAATACCTGATTCATCGTTATAAAATCAAATTATCAGATTTTTATCAGTTTTCGGACAATAAATGCTTTTTTCCCGTACCTTACTTTTTATTTTAACTACGCTACTTTTATGCTTAACGCAGAGAGTAGAAGCGAATACCGACACTAACAAAAAACCGTCTGAAGCGAGCGCTATCCAATGCCCATTACCCACTTTTTCTGATATTTCCATGGGCATGCCATTAGTAATAGATGACAGTATTCGTATATCCTCTTTACATGCAAGCATAGAGAAAGATCAAATTGCACAATTTAACGGCTCTATCATTTTGATTGATAAAAACCAAAAAATAATGGCGGACCAATTAGCCTTTGATCGCTTAAAAATGCAAATAGAAGCGGTAGGTAATATTCATTACCAAGGTCAGCAAATTAACATTTTTGCTGAAACCTTAAGTGCAAGCAAGGTAAGTCGCTCAACTCAAATGACAGACGCTTCATATCAGCTAGACGGTAACCCTGGTCATGGTAAAGCCAAACAGCTATCAATAGACGGTGATGGTAGACTCAGCTTGATTGACTCAACCTTTACTACGTGTTTTCAAGCAGTGCCGGACTGGCAAATAAAAGCCGCAGAGATTAACTTATCTTCAAGTGGTGACTTCGGTGAAGCTTACCATGCACAATTTAGAGTCATGGGAGTACCCATACTTTATATACCGTACTTTTCTTTTCCGGTCTCGAATAATCGCCTAAGTGGATTTCTATACCCTGAATTAACGACAACAACCAACTCGGGAATAGAGCTCTCTGCGCCTTTTTATTGGAATATTGCTGAAAACTATGATGCGACTATCACACCCCATTACATGTCTAAGCGTGGCCTGCAGTTACAAACAGAATTTCGTTATTTAGTCAATATGCAATCGGGGATAATTGATTTTGAATATTTACATAAAGACAAAGAACTAAAAGCCAATAACGATGCTCGTTATCTAGCGCGTATCCAACATATTGGTACTTTTTCAGAAGACTTCCGTGCCTATGTCGATTTTACCACCATCAGTGATGATAATTATTTAGTGGATATTGGCAGTAAACAATATAACTCGAATGATGCTTACCTCTATCAAACAGGTGAGTTGGCCTATTTTGGCAAACAATGGCAAGCAACAGTGCAATTACAAGGTTTTGAAGTATTGGGTGATCATGAGCCGAGTTATAAAACATTACCGCACATAACGCTGTCAGCTCAACAGCCGTTAAATTTTTTAAATGGTCAGTTTGAGGTCTATTCTGAAATGACTAACTTTAAAACCTCTAAAAAAGATCAAGTGGAAGCAAATCGCTATCATGTCGAAGCCGGTTTTATCTTCCCCATCACTAGACCCGCATGGTTCCTAAACTCTGAAGTAAAATTAATGCATACTTATTATCAGCAAGATAATATTACTCAATATAATCTTGCGCAGGGCACGGCTTTAGAAGAAAAAGTAGACAGGACATTGCATAAAATACGATTCCATGGCGGTATTAATTTTGATAGAGAACTCCAAGTCTTCGGCCAAAATTATCGCCATACCATTGAGCCTCAGTTACAGTATCTTTATGTACCTGAGAAAGATCAGTCTATGATTGGTTTATACGATACAACCGAGTTACAAGACGACTTTCATGGTATTTTCCGTGATACCAGCTTCAGTGGCTTAGATCGCATCGCTGCAGCCAACCAATATACTTGGGGTGTAACGAACCGCTTGCTTAACACTGATAATTTGGAAATAATTCGTATCAGCGTTGGCCGTATTCAATATTTAGGTGATACCAACAACACGCTTGTCAATGATGTCGAAATTAATGAAACACACTCATCATTAGCCGCTGATTTGTTTTATCGAATAAACCATCAATGGCAAATCAGCGGAGATATTCAATATAACACGTTAGAAGAGTATACCAACAAAGGGAAAATAAACATTGATTATCAAATTAATCAATATAACCTAGTACAATTGAACCATCGCTATACACGCGATGTCTCAGGAGATAGCCTAGAACAAGCCTCAGTATTAACAAGCTTTGCAATTAATGAAAACTGGGCGTTTGTCGGGCGTATAACTCAAGATTTACAACAAAATAAAAGTGTAGAGTCCTATGCGGGATTCCAATATGAAAGTTGTTGCTGGGCGGTTCGTATTGCCTATCACCGACATATTAACTCAAATTTAGACGTAACAAGTTCTGAGCGAAAAGAATTTGATACCGGTATTAACTTAAAATTCATTATTAAGGGCTTAGATGGAAAACAATCGGCGATAGGCACTCAAGAAATGTTTGATAAAAGTATATTTGGCTACAAGCGCCCATATCACTTACAAAACTAGCACCATACGTAAATCTTAATACACATTAAAAACAAGACGATATAATGATAAATACACTAAATAAAATACTGTTCGCATCTGGCCTTATTATGGCAACAACGTTCCCTATTCAAGCCAAAGAAATACTACTTGATAGAGTGGCTGTCATTGTTGATGGCGGTGTAGTACTAGAATCAGAAGTTGAAGACCTACTCACTAGCATAAAACGTAAAGCAACAATAGATAAGCAAGCTTTGCCCTCGGATGTCGCTTTACGTATTCAAGTCATTGATAAATTAATTAATGATAGCTTACTAAGCCAAATAGGCGAGCGCATGGGTGTGCAAATTAGTGATGCCCAACTCGACCAAACCATCAATAACATGGCACAAGAAAATAAAATGACCTTGGCTCAATTTCGTCAAGCTGTGATCAACGATGGTGATACCTATGAAAAATACCGTGAAAATGTCCGTACGGAATTAGTCACCGGTGAGGTCAGTCGAAATAGTGTCAGACGTCGTATCTTTGTCTCTCCACAAGAGATAACTAACTTATTGAATATCATGAAAGAGCAAACCACGAATAACATTGAATACCACTTAGGCCATATTTTAATTGAGTTTCCCGTCAATGCTAATCAAGCAGACTTAGACAAAGCTAAAACTCGTGCTAATAAAGTCATTGAACTGCTCAATAAAGGCTCTGACTTTGCTAAAATAGCGATTACCTCTTCAGGCGATGCTAACGCATTAAAAGGTGGAGACATAGGTTGGGCAAACATTAATGAAATGCCTACACTCTTTTCAGAATTAATCGATGGGCAGCCGAAGGAAACTGTTGTCGGCCCCATCCGCACAGGCATGGGCTACAGCATTGTTAAAGTACTCGATGTTCGTGGTAGACAGATTGTTGAAGTTGAAGAAGTTAAAGCCCGTCACATTCTGATTAAGCCCTCCATTATTTTAAGTGATGAAAAGGCTCAGTCTTTATTACAAGGGTTTTTAAACCAAATTGAAGCCGGTGAAGCAACCTTTGAAGATTTAGCCAAAGAGCATTCCGAAGGTCCTACCTCCGTCCGAGGGGGTGATTTAGGCTGGGCTGACCCTAAAAAATACGATCCTGCTTTTAAAGACGCGCTAGCAACGATGAAAAAAGGGGAATATCATAAACCCTTTCGTTCATCTTTTGGCTGGCATATTATCCAGTTAGAAGATCGCCGTATGGTTGATGCCACTTCACAAATCAATGAAAATAGAGCTTATCAAATTATCTACAACCGAAAATACAGTGTCGAGCATGCTCGTTGGTTAAAAGAAATACGTGACGAGGCCTACGTTGAAGTCTTTGAAAAGGATAAAGAATAGTGGTATTGCGTATTGCCATTACCCCCGGGGAGCCCGCAGGAATTGGCCCTGACATAGTCATCAGTATTGCTCAACAAGATTGGCCTGTTGAAATGGTTGTTATTGCCTCTAAAACCTTGCTACTAGAACGAGCAAAAGCACTATCATTGCCATTAAATATAATAGACTACAATCCAGAAGCACCCGCTACGCCACAAAAAGCGGGAACAATCACGATTATTAATGTTGAACTAGCCCAACCCTGTGTGCCGAGCATATTGAATAGTGCTAATGGCGCATACGTAGTAGAAACATTGCGGCTTGCCAGTGAAAAAAACATCTCAGGTGAATTTGACGCTATTGTGACTGGCCCTGTACATAAAGGCTTAATTAATAAAGCGGGTATTGCTTTTAGCGGACATACTGAATATTTTGCCAGTCAAGCTGATTGTGCCGACGTGGTCATGATGCTTGCGACCAAAGGCCTTCGCGTTGCATTAGTCACAACACATATACCACTTGCCTATGTATCCAAAGCTATCACACATGATCGCTTACAAAAAGTAACGCGCATATTGCATAAAGACCTGCAAGATAAATTCGCGATAGAATCACCTAGAATTTATGCCTGTGGTCTTAACCCCCATGCAGGTGAGGATGGACACCTCGGCCATGAAGAAATTGAGATCATGGAACCTGCTTTTGCTGAACTTCGTGCTGAGGGCATTGATATTATTGGCCCTTTACCTGCCGACACCATCTTTCAAGAAAAAAACTTAGCTGACGCCGATGCTATACTGGCAATGTATCACGACCAAGGACTACCGGTATTGAAATACAAAGGATTTGGCTCTTCAGTAAACATTACTCTCGGTTTACCTTTTGTACGTACCTCAGTTGACCATGGCACCGCTTTAGAACTGGCCGGCACGGGCACTGCAGATTCGGGTAGTTTCATTGAAGCAATGAACAATGCTATCAACCTAGCTCAACATACATAGGTTCACTAAAAACAGTTATGAATGACAAAAAACATTTAGGTCACCAAGCAAAAAAACGCTTTGGACAAAACTTTCTTCATGATGAAGCTGTGATCAGTGACATTGTAGATGTTATTAACCCTGAACCGGGTGAAAATCTAGTAGAAATCGGACCGGGTTTAGGTGCGTTAACCGAACCCGTTATTGAGCGTGCCGGGGAAATATCAGTCGTGGAATTAGATAGAGACCTAGCACATCGACTCCGCCACCACCCTTTTTTAGCTAAATATTTAACCATTTATGAAACAGATGCGCTAAAATTCGATTTTTCTCAACTTGTTAGCGATAACAAGCCATTACGTATTTTTGGTAATCTCCCCTATAATATTTCTACTCCGCTTATTTTTCACTTACTAACGTTCAAAGATAACGTGAAAGATATGCATTTTATGCTGCAAAAAGAAGTAGTAGAACGCATGGCTGCGGAGCCTGATTGTAAAGCTTATGGGCGTTTATCAATCATGACACAGTATCAGTGCCAAGTATTTCCTGTCATGGAAATAGGTCCTGAAGCATTTAAGCCAGCGCCTAAAGTAGACTCAGCCATTGTGCGCTTGATCCCTCATTCACAGATTGCAAACCCAGTTAAAGATATCAACGCATTAAACACTATTTGTTTAGCGGCCTTTAATCAACGTAGAAAAACCATTCGCAATAGCTTCAAGAAACTCATTAATGAAACGCAATTAAGCGCCTTAAATATTGATGCCAATTTACGACCTGAAAACTTAACACTTGATGATTACATCAAACTGGCCAATTTTATTGTTGATAATCCTCCCGAAGCCCCTCCGATTAAAGAAAAAAGACGTATGTCAAAAAACAGAACGAATCAACGGGCTAACAACTTAGCAGAGGACTCTGCATCAACGGTTGAATAACTGATGGCAATTTACCTCGTTGGCGATATACAAGGTTGCTGTAAAGAGCTAGCCGCATTGCTATCGCAAGTCAATTTTACCCGTAAAAAAGATACGCTATACCTTGTGGGTGACCTTGTCGCTCGCGGCCCTGACTCTCTTGATACGCTTCGTTTGATAAAGTCTCTGGGGAAAAGTGCCAAAGTTGTGCTAGGTAATCATGATTTACATTTATTGGCTATTCATGCTGGTATTAAAAAAGTGAAAAGCGCAGATTATTTATCTGCATTGTTGGCTGCTCCCGATATTGATGAACTGATGGATTGGTTAGCCACTCAACCTTTATTACAAAAAATACCCAATCCAAGCACTTCACTCACAAAGAAAAAGCAAAAGAAAAAGAAAAAGAAAAAAGATAAATATGCCTATATGAGCCATGCGGGTATTTCGCCACAATGGAACTTATCAGAGGCACTAACACAGGCCAGTTTTGTTCAAGAGAGACTGGCAAGTGATGCACGGAACTATTGGTTAACAATAATGTATGGTGAAGCCCCTAATAATTGGCGTCATGTTAAAACAGAAACAGAAAAATTTCGTTTCACCATCAATGCATTTACCCGAATGAGATATTGCTACCCAGATGGTTCACTGGAGTTTACCCAAAAAGGACCGCCAGAAAATACTAATATAACCAATACTAACATCCCCCACGTTGTACCTTGGTTTGAATTATCTCAAACCATCAATAAAACCAAGTGGGTTTTTGGTCATTGGGCTTCCCTCATGGGTAACTGCTCTCACCCTAACATCTACCCATTAGATACGGGTTGTGTCTGGGGAAATCAACTGACCATGCTTCGTTGGCATGACAAAAAATATTTCACCCAAGAAGCCAAGTAAATAGGTTAACGTTAACTTAGCATTTCAGGCTATAACTGACCGTTAGCCAACACTTATTTGATAGGGTTCCGAGCTTGCTTGATGCAATAACAAGCTCATTTCCCTGTATATACCCGTTACCATCAAATTTTATCCTGAATTATTAATTAACTCACTGACTAGCTCTGAGTCAGTCGTTTAACTGAAAAATCACATCAATTTGTGTAAAAATTTAATTTTAACAAAAACTTAAAGCGGCTGGATTAGAATAAAATTATCACTTGGTGAAGTTTTATTAATGCCATCGGCATTATTCATCTACTGAACTTACAGGTTTAATAGCCACTTGCTGTTGACATCCAATACGCTCACTATATAATGCACCTAGCTTGAAGTTAGTTTATTTTTTTGTACACCATTTCGATGTTATCCCATTCTTAGATAAGATAGTTGTAACACGTCCTGATTTATAAGTAATATCAACTCTTTTTAGCAAACCCGCTAAACACTGGCTTTAATGCAAGGTGTTAGCACAATTACTCTTAAATTTTATAGGATACACATATGTCTACAACTACTGGTACAGTGAAATGGTTTAACGAAGCAAAAGGTTTTGGTTTTATCGAGCAAGAAAATGGTCCAGACGTTTTTGCTCATTTCAACGCTATCGTTGGTGACGGTTTTAAAACCCTTGCTGAAGGTCAAAAAGTTGAATTTACAGTAACAGACGGTCAAAAAGGCCCTCAAGCTGAAAACATCGTTGCACTTTAATTTGCACTAATTAAATGAGTTAAATATTAACTTATTTAAGATGTTAAAAGGACATACCTTAACAGGATGTCCTTTTTTTATGCCTGTTTTATGCCATTTTAGGTATTTGTTCTTTATTACAAAAACAAAAAAAGCTAGTCCTTATAAAAGTCCTAGCTTTATCGAGCAGTATAACTATTTAAATAAATAGCTAGTCCGCTGTAATACGGGTAATATCTGCACCTAAGCCTTGTAGTTTACCTTCAATACATAAATAGCCACGGTCAATATGATAGATCCTATCAACTTGGGTTGGTGATTTAGCCACTAAGCCTGCAATGACCAAGCTTGCCGAAGCACGCAAATCGGTCGCCATCACTTGAGCACCATTTAGGCTTTTTACCCCGCTAATTGTCGCGGTGTTACCTTCTAAGGTAATATCTGCGCCCATACGTTGTAATTCTGGGACATGCATAAAGCGGTTTTCAAAAATAGTTTCAATAACCGTTGCGCTGCCTTCAGCTAAGACATTCATCGTCATAAACTGTGCTTGCATATCTGTCGGGAAATCGGGATGTGGTGCAGTTGTGATATCTACCGCTTTAGCCTGCGCCGACATCTCTAACTCAATCCAGTCTGCGCCTGTTTTAATCTTTGCACCCGCTTCTTGTAACTTGTTTAATACCGCTTCTAAAGCCTTAGGATCCGTATTCAAGCATTTAATGTGACCTTGGGTTACGGCAGCAGCCACTAAGAATGTTCCTGTTTCAATGCGATCAGGCATTACGGTGTAACCTTTACCACACAACTCACTAACCCCTTCAATAGTTAGCGTACTCGTACCAGCACCGCTAATTTTAGCGCCCATACTTATTAAACAATTAGCAAGATCCACAATTTCAGGTTCACGCGCCGCATTCTCAATAATCGTAATGCCCTTAGCAAGTGCGGCAGCCATCATTAAGTTTTCAGTACCTGTTACGCTAACCATGTCCATAGGAATAGTCGCACCCGTTAAACGACCTTGCTTTTTAGCCACAATATAACCGTCTTCAACGGTAATATCTGCGCCCATTAGTTTTAAGCCTTGAATATGAAGGTTCACGGGTCTAGCACCGATGGCACAGCCCCCAGGCAAAGAAACTTCAGCATGACCCATGCGCGCAAGTAAGGGGCCAAGGACCAAGATTGAAGCACGCATGGTTTTAACTAAATCATAAGGCGCACGACAAGTATCGATATTACTGGCGTCAATCATCAGCTCATCTTCACTAAGCCATTGTGTTTTAGCCCCTAGCTGCTCCAATAACTTTACTGTTGTTAGAATATCGTTCAGCTGTGGCACATTATTAAAAACAACCGGCGTTTTTGATAACAGCGCAGACATTAATATAGGAAGAGCAGCGTTTTTTGCTCCAGAGATCACGACATCGCCGCGAAGTGGTTTACCACCAATAACTTTAAATGCATCCAAAATAACTACTACTTACTTAAAAAAGGTTTAAAAATATCAAGCCAGTATACACAAAAATGCCTAGCAGTAAAAAACTAGGCATTAAAAATACAATTAAGTAACAACTAACGATTAAATAATTTATCGCGTTGCCACTGTGCTTTATTAAATGTTTTCACTGTCACGGCGTGAATTGTGCCATCCTTGATAATATTAGCGAGCGGTTTAAGTACGCTTTGCTGACGCTTAACTCGACTTAAATCATCAAACATATCACTTACCGCATTAATTCTACATTGAGAACCATCAAAAGTCACATGTACTTCATCAAGTTTTAACGCATCATTAATTAATTTACTTACTAACTCTTCTACCTCACTCACTTCCAAGAGAGTCTCCTTTAATTATTCATTATGTATATAAATATTCTTTGCTAATCACACGTTATCGGTAATAAACCATCAACACCACTTAAAGTGATTAGTTTAGTTAATTTATCAGGCACGTAACTAAAGCTTAATTGGCAAGTGTTTTGCTCTGCTTGCTCTAAAAGATAAAACATCCATGCTAGACCCGCGGTATCCGCTTTACACACTTGGCTCAAATCAACCTTAACAGCGCTATGAGCAAACCAACTGCTATACTCGCTATTTTTGATATGAGGGATACTATAACGACTTAGCTCCCCCGTAATGGTAAGAATACCATGATTAAGTACTAACGTCGCTTTACTCACTCTTTAGCCTTATAAGTACCAATGACTGTATCTTCACTCTGTACACCACCGTCTTTAAAAACAATATCTCGCTTACTGTTTTTTCTTAATAATTCAGTCACGTAAGGTAAGCCTTTTTGTCTAATGATGCTAGCTAGTTCGGCTTGTTTTGAATCAAGTAAACTAACGCCTTCTGCTACCATATCAAATGCTTGCCATTGCTTGGTTTTTTTATTAAGCCTTACTTTAAAAGCAACATTTATATTATCTATATCTTGCATAATAATACGGGTATTTACTGCAATGATTCTTTTGCCTTCAAAGGGTTTTTCTGGTTCAAACTGTACTTCTTGATTATCGTACAAGGTAAAAATTTGAGCATAAGCGGTGATTAGGTACTCACGAAAAACAGGAACAAAGGCACGTCGCTCTGCATCCGTCGTTTTCTTTAAGTATCTACCAATGACTTTAAAAGCCGCATATTTATAATTAATATAAGGCATCAGTTCTTCTCGAACAATCTCTTTTAACAAGTTTGGATTCGATCTTATCGCTTGATGTTCACTCGCAAGACGTTTGAATGTATTCTCAGCTGAACCTTTAATCATAAGGTAAGGGTTAGTTTGATCAATCGCTAAGTCTGTTTTCTCTACTGTTGCTTTAGCTTCTTCATTTACATCACTGCTAGCCATTGCGACATGACTCATCGTAAGTATCAAGCTAAAAACCAATTTACAAAGGAGGTTACCTTTATAATAAAACATATTTCCCCTCACTTTATTAATCATCACTACTCCCTTGACTAAATAAAAACTGCCCTATCAAATCTTCTAATACTAACGCTGATTTAGTATCCTCAATAAAATCACCTGGAGCTAAAGTGTCCATTGATTCATCGACGAAGCCAGGTTGTATCCCAATGTATTGCTCCCCCAATAAACCAGCCGTTAATATCGTCACAGACGTTGCCTCTGAAAACTGGTTGTACTGGCTATCAATATCCAGCGTAACCACGGGAAGGTAGTATTCTTTGTCTAGCGAAATATTGCTCACTCGGCCAATGACAACGCCACCCACTTTAACCGGTGAGCGCTCTTTTAAACTACCAATGTTATCAAACTTAGCAAACAGTTGATAAGTCTCTCCACTACCCGAAAAGCCCGTATTGGCTACTTTTAAGAACAGTGTTAATAAGGCGACTAAGCCTAATGCAACAAAAAAACCGACCCACAACTCTACTTTTTTAGACACCATGTCTGTCACCAACGCCTTGTAATAAAAAATTTATAATTTAAATGGAATAACGATATGCGTACATTACTTCGCGAACATTAACGCGGTTAAAATAAAATCTAAGAATAAAACCCATAATGATGATTGCACCACAGTGGCAGTAGTCGCACGACTAATCCCTTCAGAAGTAGGTTCACAATCATAACCTTTGTATACTGCTATCCACATCACCACAAAAGCAAAGACGATACTTTTAATAACACCATTGAGAATATCTTTCTTAAAATCGACTTGATCTTGCATGACTGACCAAAAAGTTCCGCTATCAATGCCGAGCCAATCAACACCAACAACATGACCACCGAGTATGCCTACCATAGAAAAAATAGCGGCCAATAAAGGTAGGCTAATGAAACCCGCCCAAAAACGCGGGGCAACTATCCGCCTTAAGGGATCAATAGCCATCATCTCTAAGCTCGATAATTGTTCTGTCGCTTTCATTAAACCAATTTCGGCGGTTAATGCCGAGCCTGCACGTCCGGCAAATAATAAGGCGGCAACCACAGGGCCAAGCTCACGTAATAATGACAGTGCAACCATAGGGCCTAAACTCGCTTCTGCACCATAGCCAACAAGAATAGTATAGCCCTGTAATGCTAAGACCATACCAATAAAAGTACCTGCGACGATAATTATCAATAAAGACAAGACACCGACACTATAAATTTGCTGAATGAGCAAAGGCGTACCTTTACGAATATTCGGTACATGCATTAACGCAGAGACTAACAAAATGACTGCACGGCCTAAGCCGCTTACTATACCAAGAGTTTTTTTACCTAAGAAACGTAAGTACTGCACTATTTATTACTGCCTTGAAAACTAATACATTGAACGTAAGTCATTTAACTAATCATCCCTGAAGGTTTTTTAATGAGTTCATCACGATAAAGAGGGGCTTCATAATGAAAAGGAACCGGACCATCCGCTTCACCTTTGACAAATTGCTGAACTAAAGGGGAAGTATCCAAGCGGATTTTCTCCGGTGTTCCATGTCCAATAACTTTCTTTTTGGCAATAATATAAATATAATCAGCAATGCCCATTACTTCAGGTACATCATGGGAAACCACAACAGAGGTCAACCCTAGCGCATCATTTAATGAACGTATTAATCGTACAATAACCCCCATCGAGATAGGATCTTGTCCCGCAAAAGGCTCATCATATAAAATCAACTCTGGATCTAGCGCGATTGCACGAGCTAATGCGACTCTACGCGCCATGCCACCAGAAAGTTCACTCGGTTGTAAGTGCCGTGCACCACGCAAACCAACCGCTTCGAGTTTCATCAAAATTATTTTTTCAATAATAGCTTCTGATAATTCGGTGTGCTCTCTTATCGGAAAGGCAATATTATCGTATACACTCATATCAGTGAATAGCGCCCCACTTTGAAAAAGCATACTCATATTCTTACGCACTTCGTATAAATCAGCACGCGATAACAAAGGGATGTTTTTCTCCGCAAAAAATATATTGCCGCTCTCTGGTTTTATTTGACCACCAATTAAGCGTAACAAGGTTGTTTTACCAATGCCGCTTGGCCCCATGATAGCCGTCACCTTCCCTTTAGGGATAGACAAGCTGATATCGTCAAAAATGACTCGTTTGCCTCGTTTAAAGGTAAGGTTTTCAATTTCAACCGCTGATATTTCAGCTTTAACGTTTGTCATCATTCCAGGTCACAGTTTTAAATTGCCTACATATTGCAATATCTCCGTTATCAGGCAAGCTGCAAGTTTTAGAGTGCACTTTGAATGGTAACGGGTATATAACTTACTTTAATAAAGCTAATTTTACCTTAGCTACTACAATTCTTCATTAGAAATAAACCAATATCGCCTTAATAAATGTAAGAAATTAATCGTTATTACTTAAAAGTACGACAAAATGCATTTATTTTAGTTTTGTTGACAATATTTACTTCTCTTTTGTTTCTCAACCAGTAACAATTTAGCCTTAACATGGAGTAATGAATGCTAGAACAAATTTTTATACTACTTATTGCACTGGTTGCTTTAGTATGGAGTGCTGACAAATTCGTTTTTGGCGCTTCTTCGTTAGCGAGAAACTTAGGCGTTTCACCTATGATCATTGGTTTAACCATTGTTGCTATGGGTTCTTCTGCCCCTGAAATGATGGTAGCCGCAACAGCCTCACTGCAAGGCAATCCCGATACAGCCATTGGTAACGCAATTGGCTCAAATATTACAAACATTGCCCTAGTACTCGGTATTACCGCACTCTTTCAGCCTTTAACGGTCTCGTCACAAACCATAAAGCGCGAAATCCCCTTAATTTTAGCCGTAACCGCATTAGGTTATTGGGTACTTATTGATAACCACTTTAGTTTTTTTGAAGGTCTATTGTTAATAGTGTGTTTTGCCATTTACATTATTACTCTGCTTGTTATTACCTTGAAAAAAGCAAAAGGTAAACCCAGTGACGACCCCTTAATTATCGAAGCGGAACATGATGTAGCCCCGGCAGTAACGATGAAGTTATCATTATTCTGGCTAGTCATTGGTATCATTGTATTGCCCTTAAGTGCCAGCTTCTTGGTTGATTCTTCAGTCTTTATTGCTAAATCTTTTGGCATAAGTGATTTAGTTATCGGTTTAACTATCATTGCGATAGGAACAAGCTTACCTGAGCTAGCTGCGTGTATTATTAGTATCATCAAAAAAGAGGATGATTTAGCGTTAGGTAATATTATTGGTTCAAATATTTTTAATATTTTAGCCGTATTACCCTTAGTGGGTCTCATTGCGCCGGGTAATATTGATGCTTTAGCCGCCAGTAGAGATGCCCCGTATATGTTAGGTGTTACTTTATTGTTATTTGTTTTATGCTTTAGTCGTCGCTTTGGTGCCTTTAGAATTACCCGTGCAAAAGGTGCATTATTATTACTAAGCTTTATCGCTTACCAAGTATTACTTTTTAGCCAACTATCCTAATAAGAGCTGATATAATTTAATCATGACAAAAAACTTCAAACAGTTAGCAAAAGACGTTATTAAAGTGGAGCAGCAAGCCATTGCTGAATTGATACACTTTATTGATGATAATTTTGAGCTTGCTTGCCAACTCATGTTCCATTGCAAAGGACGCGTAATCGTTATAGGCATGGGTAAATCAGGTCATATTGGGGGTAAAATTGCAGCAACACTTGCCAGTACGGGCACCCCCTCTTTTTTCGTTCATCCTGGAGAAGCCAGTCATGGGGATTTAGGCATGATAACGGGTAATGATGTAGTATTGGCAATATCCTATTCAGGCGAAACGAGTGAAGTGCTAGCAATAACGCCGGTTATTAAGCGAATAGGCGCAAAGTTAATTTCAATGACGGGTAATAGTAACTCAACGCTAGCTAAATTAGGTGATACCCACATTTGTATAAAAGTATCAGCTGAAGCCTGCCCACTGGGTTTAGCGCCGACCTCAAGTACTACGGCAGCCTTAGTGATGGGTGACGCATTAGCGGTTGCCTTATTAAACGCTCATGACTTTACCGCTAATGATTTTGCTTTATCACACCCAGGAGGCAGTTTGGGTAAACGTTTATTACTTCGCCTCAGTGATATAATGCACCAAGGTGAGCGAGTGCCAGTGGTTCCTGAACACGCGCTTATCAAAGATGCTTTAGTGGAAATGTCATCAAAAGGCTTAGGTATGACGGCAATAGTCAATGAGCAACAAAAACTCATCGGCTTATTTACTGACGGTGATCTTCGTCGAGTATTAGACAATAAAATTGATATACACAATGATAGTATTAATATGGTTATGACACATAATCCAAGAGTGGCCCAAAGTGATATGTTAGCTGCGCAAGCGTTAAAAATAATGGAAGATAAAAAAATTAACGGCCTTATCATTGTCGATAACAACAACATACCAATAGGAGCAATGAATATGCATGATTTATTAGCTTCGGGAGTACTGTAATGAAAACGCTATATGGTGATATAACAAGCCAAGTGTTAACGAAAGCGGAACAAATAAAGTTACTTGTCTGTGATATTGATGGCGTATTTTCTGATGGCAGAATATATTTAGGTAATAATGGCGAAGAACTAAAAGCCTTTCATACTAAAGACGGTTTTGGTATAAAAGCCTTAATAGCTAGTGGTATTGCTGTCGCTATCATTACCGGAAGAAACTCTGCAATAGTAGCAAACCGCATGAAAGCCTTAAATGTAAAATACATTATTCAAGGTCAAGAAGATAAGTTACCGGCATTAATTGAGCTCACGAAAAAATTAAACATTGATCTTCAAGAGGTAGCGTACATAGGCGATGACGTCCCTGACTTAGCCTGTATCAAAGCTGTGGGTTTAGGTATATCAGTGGCCGATGGACACCCACTCGTGCTAAATTCGGCAGATTATATAACTTATACTCGGGGAGGGTTTGGTGCTGTGCGTGAAACATGTGACATAATAATGCAGAGTCAGGGCAACTTAGAAAATGCCTCGGGCGCCAGTCTATGAACCGGATAAATAGCCTAACGCTATTTGTCTTACTACTAAGTGCACTTATCTATGGCATTATAGAATGGCGAAGTGCATCAATACAGGGAGACACCGTAATTGTTGATGAACATCGCCCAGACTTTATCGCTGAAAAGCTAAAAAGTAAAATTTATAGCGCGACTACGGGACAATTATCACATACGATTGAAGCCGATAGAATGGAACATTATGCTGATTTAGAGGTCAGTTACTTTGAGCAACCAAACTACACACTATACCCTCAAGAAGGCAATAAGCCATGGACGGTCAGTGCACATGAAGCAACACTCTATAAAAATAATCGTGTTGAACTCAAAACCCAGGTAAAAATTCGAGCAACGGATGTTGAAAGTTTAATAAAAGAAATTTACTGTAAGAAAATAGCACTCGACTTAAAAACAAATATCATTAGCTCAGAGCAAGCCGTGGTAGTCGTAGGAAAAAATTTTACTATGTATGGCTCGGGCTTAATTATCAACTTAAACACTAAACAGATGACACTTACTCAGCATGAACGAACTATTTATAAAAAAAATGATTAACGCTAATTTACACCACAATATCTTCAAGGCATTGGCCATAACTTGCAGTCTTTTCTTATGCACGACGGTTCACGCGGCTACCAATGATTTTGAGCAAGAAATCACCATTAAATCACAACGGCAATCTGCTGACCTTAAAAATAAAATTGCTCGCTATTTAGATAATGTTAGCATTCATCAAGGCTCTATTTCAATTACCGCTGATATCGTTAACGTTTTTAGCACTGTTAATAAAGAAAATGGCCAAGAAAATGATACCTACTTAGCTAAAGGTAAACCCGCTATATTTCAACAAGAACTCGAAGACGGAAGTTTGATTCAGTTACAAGGCAATGAAATATCGTATACACCAATGTCTAATATGATCACAGTTTCAGGCAATGCTTTGGTAAAACAAGCGGGTAGTGAAGTCAGTGGCAATGAGATAACGTACAATACTCTCAGTAAAATACTCGAAGCAAACAGTATTAACAACCAACCGGTAACAACCATTTTACAACCGACCACATTAAAACGACAAAAAGAGAATTACGAAAAGTCTAAAGCAAAAAAAGAGACTGAAGCAGTAGCGGATAAAGTAGGCCAGAGCCATGACAACTAAGACAGAATCGAAGGCTGAGGTCGGTACACTCATTGCCACTAGCTTATCGAAATCATACAAAAACAGGCAAGTGGTAAAAAATGTAAGTTTGCAAGTGAATGCGGGGCAAATAGTGGGCTTGTTAGGGCCTAATGGCGCCGGTAAAACCACCTCTTTTTATATGATTGTTGGCTTAGTCCCTAATGACAATGGCTCTATTACACTCAACGGTCAAGATCTTACCCTAGCCCCTATGCATGAAAGAGCGCGTCGTGGCATAGGTTACCTACCACAAGAAGCCTCGATTTTTAGAAAGCTCACTGTTTCCGATAATATCATGGCGATATTGCAAACACGCAAAGAGCTTAATGAAACACAGCGTGCTGAAAAGCTGGAGCATTTATTAGAAGAATTTCATATTTGTCATATTAAAGATAATACGGGTATGAGTTTATCCGGTGGCGAAAGACGCCGCGTTGAAATTGCTCGCGCATTAGCGGCTGATCCAAAGTTTATTTTATTAGATGAACCTTTTGCTGGTGTAGATCCCATTTCGGTTGGCGACATTAAAAAAATCATATTACACTTAAAAGAAAGAGGCATAGGAATATTGATTACCGATCATAATGTCAGAGAAACATTAGACGTCTGTGAACATGCTTATATTGTTAGCCACGGTGAAATAATAGCACAAGGCAATGCAGATCAAATTCTTGCTAATCAAAAAGTAAGAGATGTATACCTTGGTGAGCAATTCACGTTATAGTTACCTTATAAATAAGCGATAAGACAATAATGTTAACCTGGATTTTTAATAGAATAGTCGCTACGCAATTCAAAAAGCATTGCGACTAAGAAAATTAAATAGGAACTTATATAACCTAGATGCGCCCATCACTACAGCTCCGAATAGGACAACACTTAACGATGACCCCTCAGTTGCAACAAGCGATTAAGCTTTTGCAACTATCAACGCTAGAGTTACAACAAGAAATTCAAGAAATATTAGAGAGTAACCCATTACTCGAACTTGATGAAAAATCGGAAAGTGACAGTAAAGGTGAACAAAATGACCTCGAAGAGGCCTTCACAGCTAACACCTCCTCAACAACTGAGAAAGCAACAGGCGACGGAAGCGAAGAACAAAAACCAAGCATTGACGAAATCACCACGACCGAAGCAATGGAAAAGAGTGAAATACCAGAAGAACTCAATATAGACACTACTTGGGAAGAAAGTTACAGTGCTGGCGTATCAAACACTGGCGCAGTAAGTAGCCCCGCTGATGATTATACCTATCAAGGTGAAACAACAGACTCTATACAAGACCATTTATTATGGCAAATGGAATTAACGCCATTTAGTGATACCGATAAAACCATCGCTATCGCGATTATTGAAGCAGTAGACGATGCCGGTTATTTAACCGTCTCACCTGAAGAAATTCTAACCAGTGTGGGTACTGATGGCCTAGAGCTTGATGAAGTCGAAGCGGTATTAAAGCGTATTAATATGTTTGACCCCATTGGAGTCGCTGCACGCTCGATACCAGACTGTTTACTTATTCAATTAAATCAATTCAGTGCCGACACCCCCTACCTTGAAGAGAGTAAGTTAATTATCAAGGAGCATATTGACTTATTAGGTAATCGAGATTACCGACAATTAATGCGTAAAACAAAATTAAAAGAAGATCAACTTCGTGAAGTAATGCGCTTAATTCAAAGCTTGAATCCTCGCCCGGGTGATGCCGTAATTAAAGGAGATAACCAATATATTATTCCTGATATTTCTGTTGAAAAGAAAAACGGACGTTGGCTGGTTGAATTAAACGCTGACACGGCACCAAAACTATCCATAAACCAGCAGTATGCTGCCATGTCTAAAACAATGAAATCATCGACTAATGATGGGCAATTTATTCGATCTAACTTACAAGAAGCTAAATGGTTTATTAAAAGCTTAGAGTCCCGTAATGATACCTTGCTTAAAGTCTCTAACTGCATTGTTCAACGCCAACAAGGCTTTTTAGAACATGGCGAAGAAGCCATGCGCCCTATGGTATTAAATGATATCGCGGAGGCTGTAGATATGCACGAGTCCACAATCTCACGCGTTACCACACAAAAATATATGCATACACCGAGAGGCATATTTGAACTAAAATACTTCTTCTCTAGCCATGTAAGTACCGAGAATGGTGGTGAGTGCTCCTCTACCGCTATCCGCTCTTTAATTAAAAAGCTTATCCTAGCGGAAATACCTGCGAAACCGTTAAGTGATAGTAAAATGGCGAGTTTATTAGCCGATCAGGGAATTAAAGTGGCGCGTCGTACAATCGCTAAGTACCGAGAGTCCTTAGCGATACCACCGTCAAACCAACGTAAGAGTTTACTTTAGAAAACTACAATAAAAGGACTATGCTTATGAAAATTAACCTTTCTGGACATCACGTTGAGGTAACTCGTTCATTACGCGAATATGTAGAATCAAAGTTCTCAAAGTTAGCACGACACTTTGACCATATCAATAATGTTCACGTGATACTCACCGTAGAAAAGCTTGACCAAAAAGCAGAAGCGACTATTCATATGAGTGGTAATGATGTGTTTGCTTCCGCAATAAATGCCGACATGTATACCTCTATTGATACGCTAGTTGATAAACTAGACAGGCAAATTCTTAAGTACAAAGACAAGGTTTCTCAACATTAAAATGAGTCGCCTTTAAATAGAGCGCTTTAAATAGAGCGCTTTAAAAGTAATTAAAGCACATTAACGCATGTGCACTGAGCTAAAAGATTTAGCAGAAGTGCACCCCTAAAAACTATCATCACCCTATTACACCATTATGCAATTATCCGAAATATTAACGAGTTCCTGTACCCGCTGTGATGTCGCAGTAACCAGTAAAAAGCGCATTCTAGAAAAAATTTGTCAGCTCGCTGCAATTCAGATAACAGATACAGATCAGAATGAGCTATTAACCAGCTTACTCAATAGAGAGAAAATGGGCAGTACGGGGATAGGTAATGGTATTGCTATCCCTCATGGTCGATTAACCAATGCCCGTAAAGTCGTGGCCGTGTTAGTAACAACCGAGCACGCTATTGATTTCGATGCCATAGATAATAGAGATGTTGATATTTTTATCGCCCTCTTCGTACCTGAAAATAGCTGCCAAGCTCATCTTGATACTTTACAAAATATCGCTAAACTATTTAGTGATAAAAAAGTAATAAAGCAAGTACGAAAATGCAGTGATGATCAAGCACTCTATAACTTAATACAGCAAGTCAGCTAACACTATATAAAACAAAAGGTTCGAAATATAACAAATGAAGCTAATCATTGTTAGTGGGCGCTCAGGCTCAGGTAAATCCGTTGCGCTACGTGTTTTAGAAGATCTTGGTTATTATTGTGTTGATAACATTCCTATTAACCTGTTACCTGCATTAATCCATACAGTTATCAATGATTATGAAAACGTTGCGGTAAGTTTAGATGTGAGAAACTTACCTAAAGAACCTGAAGATATCCCTGAAATTATCGCCTACTTACCCAAAGCGGTTGACGTAAACACCTTATTTTTAGATGCTGATGATAAGGACTTAATTCGACGATTTAGTGAAACCCGCCGTTTGCATCCACTTATTAAACAAAATATGGCACTTGATCAGGCCATTGCGCTAGAAAAATCATTACTCGAGCCTATATCCACTAACGCTGATCTTTATATTAATACCAGCCAACTCACGCCTCATCAATTGGCTGATTTAGTTCGAGAACGGATCTTAGGTAAGAAAACAGGGTCAATGGTATTGGTCTTTGAATCCTTTGGCTTTAAGCATGGTATCCCCGCGGATGCCGATTATGTTTTCGATGCGAGATTTCTTCCCAATCCTTTCTGGGAAAAATCGCTTAAAGGTAAAACAGGTGTCGAGCAAGAAGTCAAAGATTTTCTTGGCGCCCAACCGATTATCACTAAGTTTATTTGGCAAATTAATAGCTTTATGATGACTTGGTTACCTCATTTAGAACGGAATAACCGTAGCTATGTCACTATCGCTATTGGTTGTACTGGCGGTAAACATAGATCTGTTTATATCGCCGAAAAATTAGCCAAAAACTTTCGTAAAGAACGTGATGATATACAGGTACATCATCGAGATATCAAGGTTAAATCGACTTAACTGCATACCGAATAAGTGAGTAATAAAATGAAGGTTATATCTCGACAAGTCACCATATGTAATAAATTAGGTTTACATGCTCGTGCTGCAACTAAGTTAGCACAACTGAGTCAAAAATTTTCCGCGAAAATCACCCTAGAGTTAACAGGCAAAGAAGCCGATGCTAGTAGTATTATGGCATTGATGCTGCTGGCTGGTGGTCAAGGAAAAGTTGTAAATATAACAGCACAAGGTGACGATGCACCGTTAGCGTTAACTGAAATATGCCAGCTTATTTCTGACAAATTTGATGAAGCTGAATAATTAAACTTTTGTTACAGCCCACGCCATACGATAAAAAAACTGATAAAACCACTGAGTTACGATAAACTTAAGTTAATACCATTCCGCATAAAGAAGTGACCACTTAGAATGATATGAGCGACATTAGGACAAACAAAACTGGTGTAGACATAGACTTCCTACATCAATCAAATTTTGTACCGTTATTATGGTGCTCATACGTTCCCAAAGGGCGCTTACCTAATGAGAAAGTAAAGGCTTATATGCTACGTTATTGATTTTGACAAGAACGCTACATAAATGTAGCCTCTTAAAGAATGCAGGAGCATATTCTCCTGAATCACCATTCACTGCAATCAAGGCCTTGCCTCTAAACCTTTAAAATATCACTAAGAGATTACTTTCTTATGCGGATTGGTATGACTAACAGCGGCTCTTCGTGAAGCTATTGTCCTTTCATTATTAAGTAACCCTACGGCTAGCGAAACACGCGCTTAAAGGGGTTCTGTGTACTATACCCATTATCATTCAAGATGCAGGTTTCAGAGTGCTTTAGCGCTTCTTCGATGGGTTTAAAAATAATTTATGCTGCGTTGTAAAATTGAAGAATGGAACAACCATTCTATAAATTTAACGCCTTACCTAAATGGCTTTTAATTCCCACTGAAATCCAGTACTTTGAATGGTAATGGGTATATACACTAAAGAAGCAGAGTCCCTATGGCTGAAATATCTGAACAAGAGTATAACCAACAAAAATTACAGCAAGTTAATGAAGCACTCGACAGTGGTATGTTCGTCTACGTACGAAAACTACTACAGCGCATGCCCGCTTATGACTTAGCTCTTATATTAGAATCTTCTACGGCCAAAAGTCGTCCTGTGCTTTGGCAGCTCATTGATCCAGAGTTTCACGGTGACGTGCTCGAAGAGCTTAATGAAGAAGTCCGTGCTGGCATCCTTAAAAGCATGCGGCCAGAAAAGCTCGCAGCGGTTGCCGAAGGCATGGACGTTGATGATTTAGCTGAAGTTCTACGTACACTACCAGACAGCATTTTTAACGAAGTACTCAAGAGTATGGACTCGCAAGACCGTAGTCGGGTCGAGACGGCATTATCTTATGAGGAAGATACCGCTGGCGGCATAATGAACACGGACACGATAACTTTACGTCCAGATGTTACTGTAGACGTCGTGTTACGTTACTTACGCTTGAAGGGTAACCTCCCAGATGCAACAGATTCTTTTTATGTTGTTGATCGTAAAAATAAATTTATAGGCTCTGTGTCAATTACCGCCATAGTCACAGCGAAACAAGAAGTGATTGTATCGAGTTTAATTGATGCTGAAATTGAAGCGGTGCCCGCAGAGATGAGTGAACAAGATGTCGCTCAACTTTTTGAACGCCACGATTGGTTTTCTGCCCCCGTCGTTGATGAAATAGGTCACTTACTCGGTCGTATTACCATTGATGATGTTATCGATATTATACGTGAAGATGCTGAACGCTCTATGATGAGCATGGCGGGTTTAGATGGCGAGGCTGATACATTTGCTCCCGTATTTAAAAGTACTAAACAGCGAACATTATGGCTGGGTGTAAACCTTATTACCGCATTAATGGCTGTGGCAGTGACCAGCATGTTTGAAGGTATCTTTCAACAATTAGCCATTTTAGCGGTGCTAAATTCTCTAGTTCCTAGTATGGGTGGCGTCGCAGGAAATCAAACCCTCACGCTCGTTATACGTGGTATGGCACTAGGTCATGTCGGTGACAGTAACGCGCGTGCACTACTGAGTAAAGAAGTCGCCATAGGTTTTTTAAATGGCATTATTTGGGCGGTATTAATTGCCACCGTAGTCGCTATTTGGAAACAAGACTTAATGCTGGGCGGCGTGATTGCCTTTGCAATGTTGATGAATATGACTGCAGCAGGGCTCGCTGGTGTGAGTATTCCGTTGATCTTAAAACGCCTCAATATAGATCCTGCTCTTGCTGGTAGTGTTATTATCACCACGGTAACCGACGTGGTCGGTATTTTTGCCTTTTTAGGTACCGCAACACTACTGCTCACTTAATGCGCTGCTTTAAAGCAATGAGTCCGCATAACCACTGCCAATGGCACTAAATGGCATAGCTAAACCGAGTTCAGGAACTTGAAGGCCTATCCAAGCAGGAAAGGTATTACTATTGGGCCCAGGTAAAACGGAATATTGATCCGCCCAAGGATAGCGACGCACAGCATCTGCTATTTTAGGAATAAGCTGAGCGGCTTTATCACCACGTATTGAAAGGATTTTTTCTGGCTTAGCACCATACCAATAACGATCAGGCGTGGTTGTTTGATATTCGTTAAGTGCTGAAAGCCCTCGTTTTAATCGCCAGCCAATCACTTCGTAAACGGTATATTCTGCTGAATTCTCTGCTTTAATAGCAATCCAAGAATGAACCGCAAACCAACCTCGCCAACTAAATGCGTCTGCAGCATAAAATTCAATCACCGCACCTTTGTTATTTTCTGGATTAGGAGCAATTCCTGCTGGCTCACGACTCGCTGTACGCCAATCAGCATTTGAGCAAGCCGTTATAAAAATGACTAATAATAGGATTGTAATATACTTCATTATGACCCTTAACTAACGTCTACTGAGAATTGAATATACGCTTATATAGAGCCTAAACAATCAATAGGGTAGTTTATACCAGTTTCTCGTTGAGTACCCATTGACGTGCTGCCACTATCGCCAACACGTCACTTTTAATCTAACTTATCATCGCCAATCTTATAGTGAGGATCTTCAATAAAGTTCACTTCAACAAGATCGCCCGCTTTATGCAGTAACTGCTTGCAGTCATTGCTTAAGTAACGCAGATGTAATCTCTTACCCGAGGCCACATATCTTTCAGCGAGTGTATCAATAACATCAAGGGCTGAGTGATCACACACGCGTGAATTCTGGAAGTCGACAATCACGTCATCAGGATCAGTGTCGTTCTGAAATAGCTCTAAGAAATTAGCCACAGAACCAAAAAATAGTGGCCCGTTAAGCTTATAGACTTTCCAACCATTCGCATCTTCTGTGATAACTACATTGATGTGCTTGGCGTGTTCCCAAGCAAAGACGAGTGCAGAGACTATCACGCCGACAAATACCGCAAATGCCAAGTCAGTGAACACGGTAATAACAGTCACTAAGATGATGACAAAAGCATCATACTTAGGCACTTTTCTCATCACTTTAAAACTGGCCCATTCGAATGTACCTAACACCACCATAAACATCACGCCGACAAGCGCTGCCAGTGGGATCATCTCTATCATCGCTGAACCGAATAGGATGAAGCCAAGGAGTGTTAAAGCAGCAGTGACACCCGAAAGACGACCACGTCCACCCGAGTTAATATTGATCATCGACTGACCAATCATAGCACAGCCTCCCATAGCCCCGAAGAAGCCGCAGGTGATATTACCAACGCCTTGTCCGATACACTCTTTATTACCTTTACCTCGGCTATTGGTCATCTCATCGATAACCGTGAGCGTGAGTAAGGACTCAATCAAACCTACCGCAGCAAGAATAAGTGAGAAAGGTAAGATGATGTAAAGAGTTTCGAGGTTAAAGGCAACCATGGGGATAGAGAAGCTAGGTAAGCTGCCAGCTATGGTTGCATTCTCATCACCGCTCATTGACTTGAGAAAATCCAACACGGTGCGGGTATCAAGTTCAAAGAAAACCACTAATGCCGTCACCGTAACTATGGCTGCGAGTGAAGAAGGAACCGCAGAAGTCAGTTTAGGTAAAAATTGTATAATGACCATAGTTAAGAGGACGAGACTTAACATTATCATCATCTCTGAACCTATAAATTGAACTAAAACGTAAGGGTCGAGAGTATAGTTTTTAGTCATATATTCAGGGGCATATTTAGTAATCAAATAAATAATAAATATAATGGCTGGGAAGCCTGTC